>JABLXG010000019.1 GCA_013178165.1 Anaerolineae bacterium | reverse complement strand
AGGCACGCCGCCAGCGTTCATCCTGAGCCAGGATCAAACTCTCCGTATTCGACCTCATCCACCCTTCAGGTGGACTTGAGCCTCGTCTGGCGTCCTTCCTTCCCACTATTCTCTTGTTAAGGTGCATCCTGGAAATTGCTTACGGCTCCGGCGGCTGTCCTGCAGAGACGCAGGTACACCGCTTGCTCCGCTGCCCGCAAAACGGTCTGGTCTGTGAGGTTTTCCGTCTTACGCTGCTCTTTTATAGTAGCATCGTGCTGGCAGGCTGTCAAGACTTGCTCTCTGCATTTCATCTTAACAGAACGCCAGCGGCGGAGTTCAGTGATATTCTTACACAGATGTTACTGTGAAGGTCCCGTTTGCGAATGCCCGCGTATCATATCGGCTTTCGTCAGGACTGTCAAGGGCCAGTTTTGCGGTCTTGGCCTTGTCTTTTAGCGACTACTGGCCACCCCTGGCGCTCTTCCAGCTCTCTGTGCGTACCTCTTACCAGCCTGTGTTGTGAAGGTTCCGTTTGTCACGAGCGTGGGTATCATAGCAGCCGTCAGATAGCGTGTCAAGGGCGATTCTGGCTGTTCTGACCCGCAATTTTCGCCCACCGTTATTGGAGTGTCCTTTCCCTCCACTCCAACGCAAAACCGCCCGGCAGGCGGTTTTGACAGAGTCTTCTAACCATTCCGGCAGAGCGTTCAAAGCTCGTTGCGGCCCTGCAGCGCGCGAATCAGCGTCATGGCGTCCACGTATTCCAAGTCGCCGCCGGTGGGCAGACCACGGGCCAGACGGGTGATCCTGACGCCCAGCGGCGCCAGTTGCTGGCGGATGAACATCGCCGTCGCGTCGCCTTCCAGACCGGGATTGGTGGCGATGATGATCTCCTGCAAACCTTCGGAGTTGACCCGCGCCACCAGTTCACGCACCTTGAGTTGCTCCGGCCCGATGCCGTTGACAGGCGAGATCGCCCCGTGCAGCACATGATACAGCCCGTTGTAGCTGCCGGTGCGCTCGATCGCCAGGACATCCAGCGGCTCTTCCACCACCGCAACCACGCTTCGCTCCCGCCCCGGATCAAGGCAGATCGCGCAGGGGTCGTCGGTGGTGATGTTCCAGCAACGAGAACAAAAGCGCGTGTTGGCCTTAAGATCGGTTAGTGCGGCGGCCAAACTCTCCGCCACCTCAGCCGGGGCGCGCAGCAGGTAATAGGTCAGGCGGGAAGCCGTCTTCGGCCCGATCCCCGGCAAACGGGAAAAGGCATCGATCAGGCGAGTGACAGGTTCGGGAACCGCTTTGCTCATGCCACACCGCTGGCGCTAGAAGCCACCGAGCAGATCGCCCAGGTTCATGCCAGCCATGCCGCCGGTCACACCTTCCATGCGCTGGGCGGCCAGGGCCTGGCTCTGCTCGATAGCCTGGTTGATGCCGGCCACCAGCAGGTCCTGCAGATCGGCCAGCCACTCCTCGTCTTCCAGGTCGATAGCTTCGCGATTGATTGTGATGCTGGTAACCCGCTGGTGGCCGGTGATCACGATGGTCAGCGCGCCGCCGCCAACGGAAACCTCCACCGTCTCTTCCGCCAGCTTCTGCTGGGCTTCCAGCATATCCTGCTGCATCTTCTGGAGCTGTTTGAGCATGCCGGCCTGGCCGCCGGGCAGACCACCGGGCAGACCTCCGCGCCGCACTTTGCCTTTACTCATCGTCTGGTTCCTCTTCTTCTATCGGCTCGGTTCTGATGTCGGATATCGCGCCGCCAAGCTGGTGCACACTGAAGGCGACCAGCTCATCGCTGGCGATTCGCTCCTGGGTATTGGGGTTTGCCGCCCGTTCGCCCTCGCTGTCCACCTCCACACGGAACTGTAGTGGCATCTCAAAGACCTGCTTGAGCGCGGTCAGCAGGGCGCGGCGGCGGTCTGGCGCTTCCAGCTTCTCTTTAAAAATGGCATTCTGGGCAACCATAACCAGCGTGTTGCCCTCGACTTCCCGCACCCGGATATGGTCAAGCAGGGGTGGCAGGTTGCGGTTGTGACGGAAGGCTGCCCGCTGCAAGTCCAGCCATTTCTCCCGGATGGCCAGGAGGCCGATGGCCGGGGGTGTGCCGGGCGGGGCAGCCTCCGGTTCTGGCTCCTCGACAGCGGGTGAGGTCGGGGCGCTCTGAGGGCTGGCTGCGACCGGCGCCTGAACGATCTGCTGGACCACGACGGGCTGTTCCGGGGCGGTCAGGCTTTCCAGCAGGGCCATTTCCAGCGGCAATTGCGGTTGCCAGTCACTGCTGCGATCCTGGGTCGCTTCATTAAACAGACGGATAATCCGCAACAGGCCAGCGCGGCTGATCTGAGCCGCCTGACGCGCATAGGTCTGGCGGGCCTCGCTGGTGTCATCGATGATGGCTTCACCCGCGGTCTGGGTAAGCAGCACATTGCGCAAATGGTCGACCACCTGCCGGGCAAACTGGCGCGGGTCCGCGCCGCCATCAACCGCCGCGTGGATGATCTCCAGCCCGCCGGGGATGTCTCCTGCCAGCAGGGCGTCGACCAGAGCGCTGACGGCTCGCCGTCCTGCCGCGCCCAGCGCCTGCTCAGCCATCGCCAGCGTGATATGCTCACCGGGATCAGCCACAGTTTGATCGAGCAGGCTGATGCTATCGCGGACAGAGCCTGCGCCCTGCCGGGCGATCAGCTCCAGCGCCTCGCGATCAATATGAAACCCTTCCGCCTGTGCGATCCGCGCCAGGTGATCGGTCAGGACAGCCAGCGGCACACGCCGGAACTCGAAGGGCAGGCAACGGCTGAGGATCGTTTCCGGCACTTTTTCGATCTCAGTAGTCGCCAGCACGAAGATGGCGTGTTCCGGCGGTTCTTCAAGGGTTTTGAGCAAGGCGTCAAAGGCAGCAGCAGAGAAGCGATGCACCTCGTCGATGATATAGACCTTGTACTGGCCCTCGCCGGGGGAGAAAGCGATCTTCTCCCGCAGGTCGCGCACATCATCGACGCCGGTATGGCTGGCAGCATCGATCTCGATCAGGTCAAGGAAGCGCCCTTCATTGACCGCCAGACAATGCGGGCAGGCGTTGCACGGTCGCCGCGCCGGGTCTTTGTGCTGGCAGTTGACAGCCTTGGCCAGCAAACGGGCGGTCGTGGTCTTGCCGGTGCCGCGCGGCCCGCTGAACAGGTAGGCGTGGCGAATACGGCCCTTGCGCAACGCGCCCTGAAGCGTACGGGTGATGTGCTCCTGGCCGATGACGTCTTCAAAGCGCATAGGACGCCATTTGTTGTACAGGGCTTGTTCTGGCACGGCGCAGCTTCCTCCCGGACGGGGTCAGGATGGCTGTAGTGTAACACACCTTATCCCCTGCCGCACAGGGGCGAGGCCCGCCCGCGTACACCGCGGCGGAGACAAGGGCGGCAAGAACAGGTAGCAAAGGGCGAAAAAACGCTTTGCGCCAGCTTGAGCGCCAGCGCAAAGGCCTGAAAAGGTTGCGGCCCGATCAGGTGTAAGCCGGGCCAAACATCACAAAGGTTAGCAACACCAGAATCAGGGTTACCAGCAGCGGGATGGTCATGAGTTGCCTGAGCCAGTTGCGCATATACCTGAACCTTTCTAACAGTAAACCGCAGTCTACTTATAGTCTAAGCCTGCCGGCCTGCTGCGGTCAAGGAACACTAAAGGTGCTCTCATTCGGCCAGATCGACGGGCAGTCCGGTCAGTGGCGAAACCCGGCACGCCGGGTATGCTTCAGGCAGTGCAGCATGGTATTCCTGTGAAAGGAGTCGGTTGGCATGGAATTCCCGGAACTGATCACGCGCCTGCCGCTGGCAGATGTGCCATTCCCCGGCGTGGATGGTCACATGCTGCGCTCAGCGGATGGGCTGGTGGTCTTCTTTCACTTCAGGGTGGCAACAACTGTCCCGCCCCATGCTCACGGAGCACAGTGGGGCACGGTCGTCGACGGGACGCTGGAGCTGACCATCGGCGGGGAGACCCGTCTGTACCGCCCCGGCGATTCCTATACCATCCGCGCTGGCGAACTGCACTCGGCGCACATCCCGGCAGGCACGAAGCTGGTTGAGTTCTTTGCCGAGCCGGATCGCTACCGCGCCCGACCGTGAGCGGCTTCGCCGGAGGTAGCAGTGCAATCCGGCAGCTGTGACTTATACGAATGTCCTTATTGCTGCCTGCCGGGCGCGGTATAATGAGGGCAACCGGGTCTCTGGTCTGCCGGGCTATCAGGCCCGTACCGGTATGGCTAGCTGGGGAGAATCCACATGGCACATCTAGGACCAACCGAACTGTTGATCATCCTGGTGATCGTGATCGTCCTGTTTGGCGTGGGGCGCGTGGGCCGGATTGGCGGTGAACTGGGCACGGCCATCCGCGAGTTCCGGCGCGGTCTCCAGGGTGGCGACAAAGAGGAAAGCGAAACCGAGGGCAAAGCCAAGAACAACGATTGACCAGGCGTTGTTATCCAGGCAGCCCGATTCTCAGGGGTGAACATGTTTGTCAGCCCGGTTATTGCACGCCGGGCTTTTGTTAGCCGCCAGGATAGCCACTGTTTGCTACACGCCTGGCAGGCAGGAGACGCTCTGCACAGGGGGAAAATGCATCACGCCTGGCTGGCACGTCCCGTTGGAGGAGGGCTTATGGCAAACCTGGCATGCGATGTGCTGGTGATCGGCGGCGGTGCGACCGGCGTTTGCGCCGCTTACGATCTGGCCCGCCGCGGCTTACAGGTCATCCTGGCTGACCGGAGCGACCTGAGCACCGGCACTTCCGGTCGTTTTCATGGGCTGCTCCATTCCGGCGGGCGCTATGCTGTACGCGATCCTGAATCCGCCCGCGAATGTATCGCCGAGAACCGCATCCTGCGCCGGATTGCCCCCGGCATTGTGGAAGGCACCGGCGGCGTCTTTGTTGCCGCGCCGCAGGATCCGCCGGACTACGCCGACCAGTGGGTGGCCGCCTGCGTCGCAGCGGGCATTGAAACCGAAGAGATCGCCATCCCGGCGTTGCGGCGGCAGGAACCGGCGCTGCGACCCGACCTGGTGCGCGCCTTCCGCGTGCCGGATGGATCGGTCGACGGTTTTGATCTCGGCCATGCCTTTAGCCGCGCCGCGGAGAGCTATGGCGCGCGCTTCCTCCTTTACCACCGGGTGACCGCCCTGGCTTACACCGCAGACGGCATGCGAGCAACCCTGAACAGTGCGGATGGGACCGCAGTGGTGGTCGAGGCTCGCTGGGTACTCAACGCTGGCGGCCCCTGGGCAGGCGAGATCGCGGCGCTGGCCGGGCATGATCTGCGCGTCCGCTGGAGCCGCGGCGTGATGATCGCCATGAACATTCGCTGGGTGAACACTGTGGTCAATCGCCTGCGCCCGCCAGATGATGGCGACATCCTGGTGCCAGTGGGCACGGTCAGCGTGATCGGCACAACCTCGGTGGCTGCCAGCAGTCCGGACGATAACACGATCGAACCTTGGGAAGTCAGCAAGATGCTGGACGAAGGCGAGGCCCTGATCGCCGGGTTCCGGGGGGCGCGGGCGCTACGGGCCTGGTCAGGCGTACGCCCGCTGTACGAGCCGCCGGGCGCAGCGGAAGAAGGCACCGATGGGCGCGGTCTTAAGCGCACCTTTTCCGTCGTCCGGCATGGGCCGGGCTTCACCTCCGTGCTGGGCGGCAAGCTGACCACAGCCAGGTTGATGGCTGAGAAGGCAGCGGATGATGTCTGCGCCGGGCTGGGCATAGACGCGCTATGCACAACAGCCACCGAGCCGCTGCCAGAAGGCACAGAACGCCGCTATCACACACTGGGCCACCGGCTGGCGCTGCTGGAAAGCGGCAGGATGCCCGGCGCCCTGATCTGTGAGTGCGAGATGATCACCCGCCCGCAGCTTGAGGAAGCCATCGCCGCCTACGACCACGTCCCCGCCCTGGACGATCTGCGGCGCGACCTGCGCCTGGGCATGGGGCCATGCCAGGGCGGGTTCTGCGCCGTACGAGCAGCGAGCATCCTGCGGCAGGCCCGCGATCTCCCCGCCAGTGAGGCCGTCGAAGCCCTGCGCGTTTTTGTGGCGGAACGGTTCAAAGGTGGTCGCCCGCTGCTATGGGGCCAGCACCTGCGCCAGTTCCTGCTGGATGAGATGATCTACCGCCGCATTCTGGGCCTCGACGCCTGCGGCGATGCACGCCCGGCGGCGCCGCTGAGTCTGCCTTCCTGGGCCGCAGATGAAGGGCCGATCCCGAAAGCAGCCGGGCGGCGCGTGGTGGTGATCGGGGCCGGGCTGGCCGGGCTGGCCGCCGCCATCCAGGCCGTCCAGGCCGGAGCGCGGGTGCACGTGCTGGCAGCAGGGCTGGGCCGCCTGATCCTGACGCCGGGCTGGTTTGCGCTGGGGCCATTCGCAGGCCACCCGGGCGTGGAAGCGTTCCGCCGCTGGGCTGCCGGGCAGGACCTCATCCGGCTGGCAGAGGGAGGGCGCCTGCCATCGATGCTGGGCATCCCCCGCGCTGTTGACCTCGCCCCGGAAGGGCTGGCGGCTGGCGCGATCGACGGCGCTGTGCCTGTGCTGGTCGTTGGCTTCGCTGGCTGGCGCGACTTTGACGCAGACCTCTGTAGCGCGATGCTGGCCGCGGCGGGGGCGTCCTGCCGGGCCGTGTCTATCGATTTCCCGCCCCGCCATGAAGGCTGGGACCTCAGCCCAACCGAACTGGCCCACCGCTTCGACGATCCGGCTTTCCGCGCCGAAATAGCGCAGCGGGTGCGCGTTCACTTGAATGGTGAGAGGCGCGTCGGCTTCCCGGCGGTGCTGGGATTGCACGATCCCCGCGTCCGGGCGGAGATGGCAGAGCGGATCGGTGTCCCGGTTTTTGAGGTGCCCACGCTGACGCCCTCCGTGGCGGGTACACGACTGTACAACACGCTCAAGCGCTGGCTGCTGCGGCAGGGCGCTCAGGTCCAGGTCGGCCATCCAGTGACGCGCCTGGTAGTGGAGGGTGGCCGAGTGACTGGCGTGGCCGTTGCCAGCGCCGGACGGGAGACCGTCTTCCCCGGTGACGCTTTCATCCTGGCAAGCGGCGGGTTGTATGGCGGCGGCCTGTTGAGCGACGATCATGGCCGTGTCTGGGAACCGATCGCCGGGCTGGCGGTGATGGCCAACAACGACCGTACCGCATGGTTCCGGGATAACCTGCTCGATCCGGAAGGCCACCCGGTGCACGCTTTTGGCGTGCACACCGATGAGGCGCTGCGCCCGCTGGACAAAGCGGACCATCCCGCGTTCACCAACCTGGCTGTGGCCGGTCACGCCCTGGGCGGCTTTAACCCGCTGGTGGGCGGCTATGACGAAGGGCTGGACCTGGCCTCGGCCTATGCCGCCGTGCGTACGGCGCTGCGGGCCTGAAGCCGGGGAAAGCGGAGGGCATCCGATGGACACCAGCGAGAATCAACCGGGTGTGCAGTCCCCTGATCTGGCCGCTGCGCAGGCGCAGATCGCGGCACTGGAGCAGGCGCTGGCCGAGGCCAAGGCCCGCGAGGAGCGTTACCGCCTGCTCTCTGATGCCGCGCTGGAAGGTATCCTGATCCACGAGCGAGGGATCATCCTGGATGCTAACGCTGCGCTTGGAGCCATGTTTGGCTACGCTGTCCATGATCTGATCGGCCAGGACGCCCTGATACTGGCTGCACCGGATACTCGCCCGCTCGTTGCCCAGAAAATCGCCGCGAATTTTGCCGGGGCCTATACCGGCACCGGCCTGCGCAGCGACGGTTCGACTTTCCCGATCGAGATCAACGGCCGCCCCATTCTGTACCGGGGCCGGGCGGCCCGTCTGGCCGTGATCCGCGACCTGACGGAGGTACTGGCGGCCCAGGAAGCGCTCCGCCGTACCCAGGAACGTTACCGGATGCTGGCCGAGCATGTCCGTGATGTGATCTGGACGATGGATGCCAGCGGCCGCTTCACCTATGTCAGCCCCTCGGTCGAATACCTGCGCGGCTACACAGCGGAAGAAGTGATGCAGCAGTCGCTCGACCAGGTGCTGACACCGGCTTCGCTGGCCCAGGTGGAAGACTACCTGCAGGCGCTGCGGGCCGGGAGCAATGATCCCGACCTGCTCGATCCTGATCGCCGCTACGTGCTGGAGCAACCCTGCAAAGATGGCTCCACGATCTGGACGGAAACAAAAGTCAACCTGATTCGCAACGTTGACGGCCGTCCGATCGGCGTGCTGGGTGTTTCCCGCGACATCACCGAACGCCGGCGCTTTGAGGCGGCGCTGGCGCAGGAGCGCACCCTGTTGCGGACCTTGATCGACAACCTGCCGGATAGCGTCTTCGTCAAGGACCTGCAGGGGCGCTTCCTGCTGAACAACGCTGAGTCATTGCGGCGGATGGGGGTTAGCAGCCAGGAGGAAACGCTGGGCAAGGTGACGGCGGATTTCTTCCCGGAGAAGGCCGCCGAATGGGATGCCTTGGAACAGCAGGTAATCCGCACCGGGCGCAAGCTGGTCCATGAGGAAGGGGTCATCCGCAGCGATGGCGATGAGCACTGGATCCGCTCCACGCAGTTCCCACTTTACGATCAGCAGGGCACCATGATCGGGCTGGCTTTCATCAACCAGGACCTCACCGAACAGAAAGCGGCGGAACGGCAGCAATACGAACTGGAGATGGAACGGGAGCGCACCGCTGTGCTGGAGCGCTTCATCGGGGATGCTTCCCATAGCTTCAAGACCCCCCTGACCACGATGCGTGTCAGCCTGGGGGTGTTGAGACGCACGGATGATCCAGCGAAAGTGGCCGAGCATCTCAACATCCTGAGCCTGCAGGTGGATTACCTGGAGCGTACACTGGACGACCTGCTGAACCTGATCCAGCTGGACCGCGACCTGACCCTGGAACTTGAGCGCCTGGATGCCCGCGATCTGATCGACGCGGCGGTGCGCAGCGGGCAGACGATGGCGCTGGGAAAAGGCCACACCCTGGAATGGCAGCGCCCGGATATGGGCTTTCCGGTCTTCGGGGATTTCAGCCGGCTCAAGCGCACGCTGGATGTGATCCTGCTCAATGCGGTCAACTATACCCCTTACGGCGGGACAATCACCTTTGGAGTGAAATCCGAAGGCCGCCAGGTCTGCATCACAGTTGCCGATACCGGCATCGGCATCCCGGACACCGATCTACCTTACATCTTCAACCGCTTCTATCGGGTTGATCCCGCCCGCGATGTCAGCACCGGCGGCATGGGTGTTGGCCTGACTATCGCGCGCAAGATCGTGGAGGCGCACCGGGGCTGGATCAAAGTGGAAAGCGTGCCAGGGCAGGGCACCACCTTCAAGATCTACCTGCCTGTGGCCCAGTGATGGCGTCGGCGGGGAACTGCCAGGCGTTCCAGTGAGGGATGGGATTACCTATGTCTGATCTGCTGCACCTGCTGGAGAACACACCGTTTACCTCCGATCTGTGTGTGAAATGCAACATCTGCACTGCGCATTGCACGGTAGCCCCCCATACCGACCTGTTCCCCGGCCCCAAGCATGTCGGCCCACAGGCCCAGCGAATGCGCCAGCCGGGCGCGCCCTCGGTCGACCACAGCGTGGACTATTGCTCCGGCTGTGGGATTTGCACGCTGGTTTGCCCGCACGGCGTCCGCGTGATGGAGATCAACACTCAGGCCAAGGCGGCTATGGTGGAAACGCACGGAATCAGCCTGCGCAACTGGTTCCTGGGCCGCAATGAGGTCTGGGGGCGGCTGGGGACGCCCTTTGCGCCGCTGCTCAACTTTGGCACGGGCAACCGCGTGCTGCGCTGGGCAGCGGAAAAGACCTTCCGCGTCTCGGCGCGCGCGCCGCTGCCGCGCTGGGCGGGCTATACCTTCCGCGGCTGGTGGGTACGCCGCCAGGCCCGGCGTGGTATCCGGGGGGAAAAAGCCGCCGAAGCCTGCGACCCGGCGCGGACAGTGGTCTACTTTCACGGTTGCGCCACTAACGCCTACGAGCCGCACGTGGGCCGGACGGCAGTCGCCGTCCTGGAGCACCTGGGATTCGAGGTGATCGTGCCGCCCTTGCGTTGTTGCGGCCTGCCCATGCAATCCAACGGAGACTTTAAAGCGGCGCGCCGTTACGCGCGGGAAAACGTAGCCTGGCTGGAACCATACGCCCGGCGTGGCATCCCGATTGTGGGCACAGCAGCGAGCTGCATGATGGCTCTCAAGGGCGACTACATTCACATCCTGAACATGAGCGACGCAGCAACACAGGCCGTTGCCGCGGGAGTGTGGGACTTTATGGAATTTCTGCGCCACCTGCACACGATCGGACGGCTGGACACTAACTTCCGCCGGATCGATCGCCGCCTGCCCTACCACGCCCCATGCCAGCTCAAGGCGCACGGCATAGGCCGCCCGGCGCTGGACGTACTGGCCCTCATTCCGGGGCTGGAGATGGAAGAAATCGACGCCGATTGTTGCGGCATCTGCGGCACGTATGGCTTCAAGGCGGAAAAACGGGCCATTTCCGAGGCAGTTGGCCAGCCGATTGTTGAGCATGTCCGTGAAGGCGGACACGAACAGGTGGTCTGTGACACCGAAACCTGCCGCTGGCAGATCCGCTCGCTGACCGGCGCGGAAACATTCCACCCGGTCATGCTGGTGGCGGAAGCCTATGGCCTGCGTATGGCCGAGATCGACGATTCTCCCCGCCAGCCGGGGGCCTAGGCTGATCTCCACAAGCCGCGGCAAGACCGGGAAACAGCTGGACTCACGATCAGGAGAACAACAAGAGGCCAGACCAGGTGCTTTTAGGCCCCTGGTTGGCCCCTGGTCTACCTCTTCTGGGTGCGGGCTTAACCTCCCGGTGCAGGTGGTGTGCTCCCTCCGCCGCCTTTGAACAGCCCGGCGATCTGGTTGCGCAGGGCGATGACGGTGACGATCGCCGCCGAGATGACCAGCAACAACTCCTTGGCGTTGTTGACGAAGCGCATAATCTGGTCGAAAACGGTGCCCGTCGGCGGCAGGATCGTGATGCGCAGCGGGACGCGCCCCACCGAGCGGATGCCGGTAACCCGGCTCTCGTCCGGCACGTAAGCATAGACAATCAGGTTATGGGAAGTATTCTCGTCGCCGATGGCGTTGATGCTCCAGTTCCACTGGTTGGAGCCTGGATTGCGGACAGTGGCTGACTCCCGATCGGCGATGGGATCGAGCAAAAAATTGGTGCCCGTACCGTGGATGCCAACGCCCATCACCGGCTGGGTCTCGCCGAGCGCCGCGCATGTCCAGCCCTGCGGTGTGGGCGTACTTAGATCGATCTCGATCTCGATCGCTTCCGTATTGCCTTTGGCGATTTCCGTCGGGGCGTGAACGCAAAGAAAATCGCCGTTCCCCTGTGCGCCAAGCCCCTGCCCGCTCCCTAGAAGCAAGAACAACGCCAATACGAACCCTAAAAACGTAGTATGACGAATCATGGCAGAACTCTTTTCCATGTCCTGAAAGAACTCTGTGACGGATGAGCGCCCGGCTGCCTCTGACCGGGCCAACGGAATTGTCGGCTGTGATGGCATTCCCACTGTAGTCGCAGGGCAGAGAGTTGTCAATTGTGGCATTTGCCTGGCGATACAGGGCAGCCAGGATTTTAATACAGTTGCGAGTTGCGCATTTGCTCATAATCGAGTTTGATCAGAGTGAGACCTGAAAAACACGCATTCCGGAGCGCGCCTGATCCGGCGTGGTCAAGCGCGCCGTGACCTGAGACAAGTGAAGGTGGAGCGTTGGTGAACGGCTCACGAATCATGCTGGCTCATCTGTATGGCCGTCCGGCGGAACAGGGGGCGGTCAGCGTCATGATCGCCGCCTCAGCTGGAATCGAGCAGGCGCTGTGGGAGGAATGCCGCCGGCTGGCGCCGCTGGCCCCGCCGCAGCGGGCTGCCGGGGCGATCGGCCTCTTTCACGGGGAAACCGCCGAGTTCATCCTGGCCCATGCGTACCTGACCGGCGGGCAGGGCGTTGTCCATTACGTCCCCCTGACGGCGGATCAACTGCGCCAGTTTGCCGGGCGACCGACCCTGCTCTTTGACCTGCTATCTGCGGCCATCACGCCCGCGCCAGGCGCCGGGGGGATTATCCCGCCGCTGGCCTGGCAATTGCCCGCGCCGCCCACCCCCCGCGAACACGAATCGGACCTGTCGGCCTTTATGCTGATGGTCAGCGACAATTTCGCTGTGGTGGAGGGGTTGCTGGCGGCCCTGGTAGCCGGGCGCCCGGTGGCAATCATCAACGGGCCGGATGACCTGGCGGCACGCCTGGCCCTGTTGCAGGGATTACTGGCGCTCCTGCCTGTCCCGGCCCGCTACGGAGTCACCTTTGCCACCGATTCCGGCGGCCTGGACGCGATCCCGGTGCAGATCGCTTTCCGGACGCCAGACGCCCTGCCGCCGGAAGCAGTTGTCTACGACTGGCAGGCTGGTCGGTTAGCCGGCCCCAGGCCACCGGAAGAGCCCTACAGCCATTTCATCACCCGCCAGTTGCGCCTTGACCCATCAATCGCTGTTAGTCAACTGCAGACACTGGCCCAGACGGCAACCTGGCGCTTTCAGCGCGGGGAAACACTGGCTCAGGCACTGGCCTGGGCAGCCCGGCGCGCTTCCGTGGATGCTGCTGTGACGGATGGCCAGCCAGCCGATACCGAACAGGTGGCCGCCATCCTGCGCGAGGACCCGACGCTTTCCGACGAGTTACGCGTCCGCTACGTGCGCCATCTGCTGGCCTTCATGCTGGCGCTGGAGGATTTCCGCCACGCCGACGTGGTAGGCAAGCTGATGCAGGAGCACGAGGATGTAGCTTCAGCGGTGTTGAACATGCTGGACGCGGCCACGCTGGAGGGCAAGACTGGCGCGGTCTACCGGCTGGTACGCCAGTGGATGACCACGCCCGGCGGCCCGACCGGCTCTAATATCCGCCGGCGCGGGCATACGGCAGCTTCAGCTTACCTGGGTACGCTGGTCAAGACCGGCGCGGGGGCTGCGGCCGCTGCTTTCCTGGACGATCTGCAGGCGGTCAGCGAGCCGATGATGATCGCCGGGATCATGCCCGGACTGCTGGAAAGCACCCTGCCGCTGGCTGAACAATCGCCAGAACTGGCGATGCGCGTCCTGACGCTGGCAGCGGAGCAATTGCCAGCAGCGAGTTTCCGTGCCCTGCTGATGCGGGAAGGGTTTGCCCGCCAGTTGCCTCCGGCGTTGCGGGCGGCGCTGGCGCACTTCCGGCCTGGCTCTCCGGCAACAATCCCGGCGGGCGGGCTGATCCAGGCGGTAACCGGTATCCCCAGGCCGTACGATGTGCTCCTGCTGGGACGGCTGGTCGAATGGGCTTTAGCCATGGAGCGGCCCGACCTGATCGACACCCCCGTCCTGGAACGCCTGCTTCAGCTGGCCCGCTCGCCGATACGCGCCAGGCTGGAACCGGTCCTGCGCGAGACAGTGCTGCAGGTCGGCCAGCCCGCCACACTGGCAACCCTGCAGGCCCCCGGCCCGCGCTTGCTGGTGGAGATTCTGTTGACGCTGGGCGAGTACCGCCCGGCAGTCACCCTGCTGGAGCGCATCTCGACAACCCTTTACCGCGGCGACGCGCAGGTGCGCTATGCCGCCTGGGTGAGCGAGGTCTTTGAGAAGAGCGCCCTGGAAGAAGCCGCCCTGGTGCAGGCGCTGCAGGCGATCGCCCGCCACGGTCTGAAGCCAGTGCCCACGGTCATGGCCTACCGCGGGGCGCTGATCAGCAAGGGTTTCGGGCAGGCGATGGAGCCGATCATGGCCCGCCTGATGGAATACCTGTGCACCGACCAGTACCTGGTGCCGCTGGTCGGCTTCGAAGTTGCTCTTCGCCTGATGCAGGAATATGCCCGGCGGCGCGACGAAGAAGGTGCCGTCTGCCTGGCGGCGGCCATCACCAACAACCTGGAGGGGGTGGAAGAAGGCCTGGCCATCATGGGCCGTATCTGGGCCGCGCTCAACTGGAACCACGATGTGCGCGAGGCGGCGCTCGAACTGATGCGGCGGTACGTGCGCCAGGTCCCGGCGGAGCGTGCAGCGCGCATCCCGGAGCTGGTACGCCGCCGCCTGGGGGACTGGGTAGCTGATACCCTGCGCGCCACCGCGGTCATGAATGTGGTCACCGGCGGGGCCGATCTGGCTGCCCTGGCGCAGGAGGTGCAGATCACAACCGCGCTGCTGAGGGATGTCGCCGCCGCCTATGAGCAAAAGCCCTATCCCACGCTCAATCATCTGCGCAGCGATCTGGATGCCATGTCCGGTAGCGCCAATGAGCGCGGGCTGGCCCAGCTTTCCGCCGACCTGCTGGCGATCGGACGGCTGGTCTACGAGCTGGGCAATCAGGCCGGGCGAGGCCGGGGTAGAGACCGCGAGCACGAGAAACTGCTGGCCAACCAGGACGTGCCGCGCACCGGTGTGGGCGCGCTGATCTGGATCGGCGGCTACCTGACTGAAGGCAAAGTGCTACAGCGACGTATCGCCCGCGAATCTACCGCCCATATTGTCGGGCAACGTTCCATCAACATGTTTCAGGAAGAGGCGGCGATTGCCCGTCGCCTGCTGGAGCGGTTGCGGCAGGCTTTCCCCGCCAATCCGCCGCGCCTGACCCTGCCGGCCTTCCGGGCCGAGATTGAGAGCCTGTGGCACAGCCTGCGGTTGGAAGACCAGCAGCGGTTGCAGGTTGATCTGGCTGCCGACCTGCAGACGCTAGCGACCGTGATCCTGCTGATAACCGAGCGGGGCGACCCCAAGGCGCTGACAGATAGCGGTCTGGGCCGCAGCCTGGAGACCGCCCGCCGCGAGCCGCGCTCCGCGCTGGAAGCGCTGCGACTGTTGCACGGCTACTTCAGCCACCGGTTCTAGAACATACGAGGCGTGTACACGAACGGGCGCGGTGCGGTAGCTGCGCCCGTGATCATTCAGAGCTGGCCGGAGGGGCGCTGACAGCGTTCGCCGATAGGCCGGCCAGCTGGCGCTCAGCGGCGCTGCGTAGCCGGGCGGCGGTCAGGCCGTCGCCGCCGGGGATCGGCGTATCGGGTGGCAAATCGCGGGTGAGCGCGATCACATTGCGCAGTTCGCGGCGGGCCTGGTCGTCCTGGCCGGCGGCGTGATACAACCCGGCCAGCGTGAAGCGCGGCAAAGCCCAGTTGCGTTCCAGGTAGATCGCCCGCCGTAACGCCCCGATGGCGTTGTCTCTATCGCCCAGAGCCTGATGGATCAGAGCCAGGGTGTAGTAGACCTCGGTGTAGGTTGGCTCCAGGGCGATGGCCTTCATGCAGTGATAACGGGCGTCATCCCAGTGCTGACGGTCGGCGTGCCAGCGCCCCAGGCGGTATTGCGCTTCAGCGCTCAGGCGGTCGGTCTCCGCCGGTGAAGGCTCCGCAGGGCCAGGGGGCATCGCCAGCGGCGCGGTATCATGGCGTCGGCCAGCGCCCGCAATTCGCGGCTCAGCGGGGCGGGCAGCCGCCAGCGGGCGGCGGTAGGCCGTTGTGCCCCGAAAATGATAGACGTCAAAGGCGGCAAAGCCCGGTGGCGGTGGGTCAGCGTGGCCCAGGAATAACCAGCCACCGGGGATCAGCCGCTGCTGAAGCTGTTGGTAGACCCAGTCCCGTATGCTCTCCCCGAAGTACAACGTGACATTGCGGCACAGGATCAGGTCGACATCCCGCAGGATGTCATCGAGCGGGCTGCACTTTTCCAGCAGACTGCACACCTCAAAACGCACCATTGCGCGCACCGAGTCATGCAGCTGGTAGCGGTGATCGGTCCGGGTGAAGTAGACATCGCGCACATAGAGGGCGTAATCCTCCCGGAAGGACCAATCACGGAAGACGCCCTGGCGGGCCTGGGCGATCAGCAGGCGGTTGATATCCGTGCCGATGATCTCTAGCCGCCAGTCCTGCCAGTCGGGGAGCATTTCGCGCAGCAGGATGGCCAGCGAGTACGGCTCCTCGCCGCTGGCGCATCCGGCGCTCCACAGGCGGAGCATCCGCCGCCCGGCAGCCCGCCGCTCCCCGATAAGTGGCGGCAGGACATGATCGCGCAGGGCTTCGAACTGCGCCGCATAGCGGAAGAAGTGCGTCTCGCTGACGGTCAGCGCATCGATCACCCGTTCCCAGGTCAGCGGCTCTTCCGCCAGAAGCAGGTTGTACAGGCTTTCCAGGCTGGTCGGCGGCCCGCCGGGCAGGCGCACATCCGGGTGGTAGCGCACAGCATCCTGCAGGGTTTCCACCGCCCGCCACAGCCAGGCGGTGAGATCGTCCCGGCGTGGCGGGGGAAAATCCAGACCGGTGCGTGTCAGGATCAGGCTGCGGAAGCGCTCGTAGTACGTATCAGAAAGCGGTGTGGCGATCATTGCTGGCGTCCAGCCCACCCTCAGATTGCCGCTGATTGTAGCATACCGCCGCCCCTGCCGGGGATAGACAGGCGAAGCCATGACGATGTAACGCTGCGCCTGATTGCCGCGTCTAAGGGTAAGGAAAAACACCACTGATGATAACTGGAGGCAACAATGCCTGTCATTGATTCACCTTTGCATACCAGCGATCAGAGCATCGATCGCGTCCTGAACGCCGGGTTGCCGGTGGCGCTGGTGATCTGGGATGGCCGGGGGGCACTCCCGTCGGCGCTGGAGGAGGCGCTCACCCGGATCGCCAGGGCCGAGGCTGGCCGCCTGCTGGTGGCCCGCCTCAGCGCGGCGGATAACCCCCGGACGGCAGCCCGCTGGGGAGGAGCGGGACTACCGGCGCTGACGCTCTTCAATAATGGGCAGCTGCTGGCGGGGCCGGTTGCGCCGCTTACGGCGGAAACATTGCTCGCTTATGTGGACTACGCCCTGGGTCGTCGGCCCAGGCCAGCATCCGCTAATGGTAAGATGGCGGGTGCGGCGACCCAGACGGCGGGCAGTCCGGACCTCACCCACCCGGTGACGGTGACCGACGCCACCTTTCAACAGGAAGTGTTGAATAGCCCGGTGCCGGTCGTGGTCGACTTCTGGGCGCCCTGGTGTGGCCCGTGCCGGATGATCGCCCCGGCGCTGGAACGGATCGCGGCAGATTTCGCTGGGCGGGTCAAGATCGCCAAGGTCAATGTTGATGAGAACCCGCGCTACGCCGGGCAATACGGCGTGCAGGGTATCCCGACCCTGCTGATCGTCAAAGATGGGCGGGTGGTTGACCGGCTGGTCGGTGCGCTGCCGGAGCAGGCGCTGCGGCTGCGGATTAACGCCTACGTGAAGTGACGATCTAACGACAGGCGGGGCGGCCGACTGGCCGCCCCGCCCGCTTTTCTACGATCCTGTCCCGCTCCCCGGCGGCTGGAAGATCGGCGTTGGCAGGGTGAAAAGGAACGGCGTTGACGTGGGGAAAGGCGTGGGAGCCGGGCCAGCGCCGATCGACGCCCGCCATTCGGCCTCCAGTTCGGCGAACGACCGCCCTGTGATCTGCCCGATGGCAGCGTAGATACCTGTGTTGCGGGCGACCAGCGCCGTGATCTGACCATGCGCCTCATACCCGCCGTAGTTCTCCCGCAGGAATTCCAGGAAAGCCGCGCCAACGTCATAGGCCAGGTGCGTACAGCCGTCCGGGCCGAGCGTCCCCGCCCCGGAGAGCGTATCCCCGTAAGCCAGCGAGGGCAGCGCGCCCATCGCCGCCAGACGGCGCACCCGCGCGTTGATATCGTAGGGACGGATGGGGTCTTCAAAGAACGTCGCCTGGCCTTCCACCCACCAGGCCGGGCCGCTGGCCGAATTCATGGCGTACTGGTGGAAGTGAGTCAGTTCGTGAACGACGGTAGAACGGGCCAGAGCGCGAACGATGTAGTCGTAATCGCGGACCAGGTCAAGTCCGCCACATTCACGATCCAGACGGGCCTGATCGGGAACGCGTTGTACCGTCCCGTTCCATTCCTCCCGCAACGTGCCAACAAAGCGGAGACTCTCCGCCCCGGCCTCACCCCGCCACTCCAGGAAGGACTCCAGATCGGGGTAAATCACCACCAGCGGACGCGATTCCAGGGCGACACCAGGGAAACCCAGCGCCCAGCGTTCGCGGGCCTGCTCGACGGCGTCGAGTGCCTCGCTGCCGACCCAGTCTGGCAGACCAAACCAGTAGACACGTACCAGGTTGTTTTCCGCGTGTTGCCACTCCCGCGTGGTATCTTCATAGATAGCGGGCGGGCCGGGGACTTCGATGCTATTGCCCGCTACGTCGGTTAACCGCCAGGTGTAATGCACGTCTAGCCAGGGGATCAGGCCATCGGCGTCGTAGCGGTTGAGCGTGGCGGTGATGACGCCATCCGCGCCGGGCGGCAATTCAGCCTGGACGCGGCCCGTCGTCGGACCGCCGAAGTCGTAGAACAGCGTCGCGCGGACGATCGACCCGGCGCTGCTCGCCGCCTCAATCGTCCAGGTCATACCCAGCGGATAATTGGAGGTGTAGGTCAGCGCGCCGATGGTGAAGACACTGGCACCCCCGCTATTCTGTGCTGCCGCCGGGATGGCCAGGAGGCTCAGGGCCGGGATCAGGATCGCCAGGGTCATCTGCCGCATGGTAGACCTCCTCTGCAGGGGATGCGGTGAAAGGGAAAGGGAGTGTAGCGCATTCCGGTATAGCTGCGCAGTACCACCGCCGCAGAAATCCCGTATACTGAGGGTGTGAATCACAGGCAGCCGGGGCGGAACGGCGATGCAGGTCGGGGATCAGATCGGCCCCTATACGGTTGTGGAGCACATCGGGCGCGGCGGGATGGCCGACGTCTGGTCGGCGCGGGATGCGCGGCTGGAGCGCACCGTCGCCATCAAGACGATCATGGCCGATCTGTCCAACGAGCAGATGCGCGCCCAGTTCGAGCATGAGGCGCGGATCATCGCTGCGCTGGAGCATTCCAACATCCTGCCAATCTACGATTTCGGGGAGTTTCAGCGCCAGCTTTATATTGTCATGCGCTATGTATCGGGTGGCTCGCTGCTGGATCGGATCGTCGACCGGGGCGGGCTGCCGGATGACGAGGTCATCCGCATCGGCGAGGCCGTCGCCCAGGCGCTGGAGCGCGCTCACGCCGAGAACGTTGTCCACCGCGACCTCAAACCGGCCAACATCCTGCTGGATCGCTTTGGTACGCCGTATCTCTCCGATTTTGGGCTGGCAGCGGTGATCGGTGTGGGCGATGAGGAGAACGTCACCGCCGGAACACTGATCTACATGCCGCCGGAGCAGATGTTTGGCCGGGCGGTTGATCATCGCGCTGATATCTATGCCTTCGCCATCACACTCTTTCAGATGATCACCGGGGAATTCCCCTTTGAGGGGCAGGGCGCGCTGTGCCTGCGCCAGGCCCAGTTCGGGGAGGAACTGCCCGATCCCCGCCAGTACCGCCATGACCTGCCGCCGGGCGTCACCATTGTCCTGCGCACGGCGACAGCCATGGACGTTGACGCCCGCTACAATCGGGCCACCGTGTTGATGGCGGAGCTGGCAGCAACGCTGCGCGGGGAAGGCAGGGCCGCCGCTGGCTTCAGGGCTGAACGGGAGATACCGCAGGAGGCCACCCCCGCCAGAGCGCCGACCGAGACCGCCGTGGAGGAGGAGCTGGCTGTCACCCTCTCCGGCGCGACGGAGACCGATCTGCTGGCGACGCTGCCGCTGGCCGGGACCGGCCCGGCGGTCAGTGGCCCGCTGCCGCCGGTCACCGAGGAAGCGCTGGCGGCCTACGATCCGGCCACGATAGCCCAGCCAGAAGCTGGACTGCTGGAGGCACGGGTGGCGTTCCAGCGAATGGTGCGCGTCTGGGCGCGGGGGCAGGGCCGCTTCCTGACCGGCGCGACGCCCTTCGCCAATATCCACGCCTACTACAGCGCCCCGGAGGAATACGGCCTGGCCATCAGCGACGCCGGGCGGGAGGCCATGCTGCGCGGCGCGGTAGAACATGACTATGCTCTGGATTTCTGGCTGGAACAGGTCCCGGAGCCGGAACTGCGGCGGGCTGTCTTCCTGCATGGCCTGCGCAGCGACGCGGCGGCGGCGCGCGCGCGGGCGGTACGCCTGTTGCAGACCGTCCCCGACGCCGACGGGCCGGGCATTGCCCTGGCCGCCGGGCGGCTGCTCCACGCTGAGACCGATCCAGAGGTGCGGCTGGCGGTGGTGGAGTTGCTGGATGCACGCGGCGAGCGGCCAGATGGCTGGCGTGAGCAGGCTTACGGCCAGGACATCGACCTGCTGCTGGCCGAGCAAGCCCTGCGCGACGATACCCCGGCAGTCGCCGAACGGGCAGCGCGGGACATCGGCCGCCTGCGTTCCAGGGCGGCGGTACGGCATCTGGTCGCTCACGCCGGCCAGCAGCCGGAACAGGTTCGCCGCGCCCTGGCCTGGGCGCGGGATGAGGCTGACGCCCTGCCGGACGAGGTGCCGGGCCGATTGCGGGCAGCGGCCTTCACCCGTCTGACGCTGGAGCGGCTGACGGCAAACCTGGGGCGGCTGGGGTTGCGTTACTTCCTGGCTCTGCTGGGCGCCGGGATCGGCCTAGGTCTGTACGTCCACCTGATGTTCCCGACGGCGTCCTTGCTGGCACTGGCTCATCTGTACCGCGTGGTCGGCAACGGCCAGACCTTCGGGCTGGTGGCCGGTCTGGGCGGGACACTGGCGGCGGCCCTGCCGCTCAGGCTGGCGGGGAGCTGCGCTGAACGCGCCGACGGGGCGACGCTGTGGCCGTGGTGGGCGCGGCTGCTGGCTGGCGTCCTGCTCGGCGGGCTGGCCGGAGCGATCGCCTTCCTCAACTTCCAGGTGCTGGCCCTGCAGTTCGCTGATCCCCGGCTGGAAATCGTTGCCCTGGGCGGGCTGGGACTGGCGCTCGGCCCGGCGCTGGCGGGGACTTTCCGCTGGCCGCTGGTGGCGCGGCTGGGCGCCTCGGCACTGACCCTGTTCGGCGCGCTGTACGCAACCTGGTTCCTCAACATGCAGGGCCTGACCGACGCGCTGATCTTCCTGCGTTCCCCGGATCAGGTGTGGCTGTTCGGGGTGATGGCCATTCTAACGGCGCTGGGAATCTGGGGGCCAGAGATAACCGACGCACTGCGCCGCCAGGGGCGCAACCCCGGCTAGCGCGCCCGACTACAGGCCCACCCCGGCCTGCGCCGCCACGCTGAGCAACAGACCCACGGAGAGCAAAACGCTCACCAGCAACAGAATCAGGCTGAATGACTTGCGGTTGTTGGCGAACGACATCCGCTGTTTCCCCTCTTATCTGACTGTGTGTTTCCCTGCCGTGTAATACGTTAAACATCCGGGCAGCGTTGCGGGTAACAAGCACAAAAGCAGCCCCGGCTACCGGCTGGCAGGCAGCATACCGAGCAGGTTCCATCACCATGAAGACGCTTGAGGGGAAAACAGGGTTCCAGGCGGGGCAGGCTCACAGGCCAAGTTGCCGCCGTATCGCCGTCGCGATCGCTTCCAGCAGGTCATACAGGCCGCGCGCGCCGCTCATTGGGATTGGCTCCGGCAGGCGGCACGGGTTGGCCAGCCGCCAGCCCTTCCCCTGGCCGGGATCGGCGCCGAGGGTGAGATGCTGCGGGCGCAAATCGGCGGTTACTCCCAGGTCAGGGCGTCGAAATCCAGCGGGACAAACTGGAAGAACGTCACGCCAGGCTTGAGGCGCATAACCTCGCCACGCTCGTCGCGCAGCACAAACATGTCGTAGTAATGCTCGATGGGCCGTTCCCAGCGGGCACGGTATACCTGCCCATCGCGGAAGACCAGCGCATCGCCCGCACCCCAGAACTGGATCTGGATGGAGAAGCTCTGGTGCCCCGCCGATTCGCTCTCGACGATGGTCGGGTCTTCGACATGGTGGACGTACAGCACGACCACGTTGGCGGCGCTGACCTGGCGGTTCAGCGTCCGGTCGAAGTGCGGCTGGCCATCGCTCCAGCGGTAGTACAGTCCATCCTGGGAGTTGTATTGCCAGTAGACGCCGGAGGCGTTATACCGCAGGTCGATGCTGGTCGCCGGCTCGCCGGGGAAAGGCGGCGCCGGGGAGAAGGCCAGAGCGCTGTAGTTGGGGGCGGGCGGCGTGTTGACGCCCCGCCGGGCGGCCAGATCGTGGACGGCCACCAGGTCGGCGAACAGGTTATGCGGGATAGGGATGGCCTCGTCGCGGTAGTAGGCAGGCGGGCCGACCTCTACGCCGTAAAAGGCCCGCTCCGCGAACTGACTGGCTTCGATCCGCTCGCGCACGCCGCCGCTGGAACCGGCGTAGACCAGGTAACTCTCGAACATCTCCGGGATTTCCACGTCGATCAGCCGGGCGCTGCGCACCGATCCTACCCGGCGCGGCAGCTGGCTGAGGAACACGGCAGTAAAACGCGTCAGACCGCCTTCCGCGTAATGTTCAAAGACGACATCCGCCTGGCCGATGCCATCCTGCGGGCGGACCAGCGGCGGTGCATTGGAGATTTTGACGGCCACCGGGCGCAGGGTCAGGCGGGCAGGATCGTCAAGGGGCAGGCCAGTCAGCGGGTTGATGCCCGGCGGGAAGATGTACGGCCCCGCCCCGCCTTCTGGCGTTGGGCCAGGTGTGGACGTGGGCGGGACAGGTGTGGTGGTTGCAGCAACCGTCGCCGCCGGGGGCAGCAGCCGGGCAAGGCCCGGCGGGATGCAGGCGGCGAGCAGCAGACTGAGCAGAAGCAGTGAGAACCACGAACGCATGGTCGGTCGTCCTTATTGGGCAGGTGGACAGGCCGTCAGGCCCGATGATTGTGGCATGGGTTGGGCCGGGCTGCAACATCCGTGGTGCGGAAGGCACGGCTGTTGCAAAGTTGTCAGGGAGGAGCCAGAAGCAGGTCAAGCGCCAGGTCGAGCCGAGCATTGAAGAAGCGGCGTGCTTGGGGAATGAAGTCGAACTTCAACAACCGGATGAGCCCCAGGGTCAGATTGTTGAGGATCGCCATGACATGAGCGGCGCAGCCCGTCTTTAAGCGACAGCGGTCTTCCTTGAAGGTCACATCACGGGAGTAATGAGCCTCGTTTTCGATTCCCCAATGACGACGGACCAGGTGAAGGAGGCGGTTCGGCGAGGCCTGGGCGCGAGAGAGACTGGTTACGCCGTAGACGACTTCATAGGTGAGGTGGCCACTGCGGAGGGTGAGGGTTTGCCGTTCAAGCTGGAACACCTGAGCCAGATGGGGCCACTGGCTGTAGCCCTGGAGCAGGCTGCTGGCCGTCAGAGTACGCCGTTCCAGCCGCCCATGCGCTTTGTCCAGGGTGCTGGCACGGGCGAAATCGACGGGCAGCGGGCCATGGCCTGGCAAGCAGCTTTCGGGGGCAAACAGGCGCTCGAGGTCCGCCAGCAAATGCGGCTGGTTGTCCTTGACGATCTACAGATAGTTTCCCCCTGCCGCCACTATCTGGCTCGATAAGCTCCGCTGAGCCAACAGGGCATCCCCACTCACCACGGCATCGTGCAAGTCCAGACTGGCCAACAGCGCAGGGGCAACCACAATTTCGTTTTCCTTGCTGGCCACTGCACTTTGTCCCACCACGACCCCCACCGCTGGCAGATAGGCAGCCAGCAGATGCACCCCTTGGGTGTGTCCTGGCTCGATCGTCCCCCGCATGGCTTTGCCGTCCAGCGCAATGTGAGCCTCGGCCGGCTGGTGGCGGCTGAAGTATTCCCGTACCACCGCCTCGAACTGCTCCACCTCCACCGCCTGCCCTATAATCCGACTGTAGGTCGTGTGATGGGGCATGCTCTCCCGTTTGAGCCCCAGCGCCTTCGCCAAGAGCTTGGCCCGCCACTTCGCCCACTCCGCTATCCCCCGCGCTTCATCTTCTCCCGAAAGCTTGGCTAACACCATGATCATCAGCACCGCCGCCAACGGATAGCGTACCCCGCGCCGGTCCCGCCGATCCTTTAACTCCTTCAGTCGCTCATAGAGCCCGCCTACCTCCCCGCAAAGTGCCTCTATCTGTCCGCTTCCGGCTATGGTATAGTCCATGTTGACCTTTCCTGGTGCAGGGTTCGTGGCGCACAACACTACCTTAACCAGGAAAGGCCTTTTTGTCTTGGAACTTTGGGTACTGTATCCTTTTCGGTTGAAATTCGTGGAATGGTTTTCATGTTCCTGCAACAGAATGAAGTCGCGTGTCATTTTGAGAGAAAATACACATGCGATTTGGTGCTTAGATGGGCAACCTTCAACCGGCATCTGAATTTCAACCGCGAAAGATACACTACCGGACTTTGCAACAGCCGTGGTGCGGAAGGAACTTTGACTGGTCGGGGTTACCCTGATCTCATTGGTGGCCGCTCAAGCAGTTGAATACCCGACGCCACCAGGGGACGTGCAAAGATTGGACAGGAGGGAGTGGAAAATCCTGGATCGGGGCTGTCAGCGCGGCTTTCAGCCGGATTACTTCTTTTTTCAGCGCTTCGTTCTCCTCCTGCAGCGGCCATAGCATGTTCTTGAATGCACGGTGTTTGATCTCCAGAGGGGTAAAGCGCATCTCCAGCGTCCGGTGGTCCCGCATGATGCTGAAGGCAAAATTCTTGATGGAGGCGTAACGCGCTTCAATGACGGCCAAACGCTCAAGCAGTTTTCTAACATCCTCCTTTGACAGGTCATCGATCCCTTGGGCCACCTGCAGGGCGCGTTCCGCCCGCCGATAAGCCATGCCGGTTGTCAGCAGGATGATCAGGCCGTCGTTGATCTTCCAGCCGTTTTCTTCAATGACCGGGCGGATGGTTTCTCCGGTCTCCCGCATGAGCGTGACCTGTAGATGGATTTGCTCGTCTCCCTCAAAGAAGGTGCGCTCAAAATCATCAGTAAGCGACTTAAAGCCAGGATCATTGCCAGTTGGCAGGGGTTCAGAAGATGATATCAGATGGTTCATGGGTCGTGCACTCTGCTTGGTATACTGTCCTCAGGGGTAACGGATCTACGTCAGGTATCCTTGCCGAACACACCCTCTTCGCCCGCCGTGCCGCGGATGGCCCGCCGCCAGCTGTCGCCCTCGACGCCTTTGGCTTCGCTGATCCGCCGGTAGTCGCTCTTGTCGATGAACTCCTGCAGGTCGGCGTACAGGCGTGACCAGATCGAATATTGCACGCTAACCAGGAGTGCCGATCGATCCAGCGTTTGAGTGGTCTTGAGCATCTTCCGGAAATGAGGCAAACATAACCCATCAGACTCCCGGTAGGCTTTAAGGAGCTTCTCGTCAGTGGCATACTCGCTCAGAACCTGCAGGTACTGCCCTTCCGCCCCGGCCAGGGACTCACAGATCGTGCACTTCCTGACGGGCTGCAAAGCCCGGTTCAGGGCGTGGATAGCCTGTCTGGGCAGGTTACGGAGCCAGCCGACGGATGCATCCTCCGCTGGCGGGGGTTGCGGCAGCGTCTGCCTGAAAGCCGTCAGCACCTCATCGATCACCCCGCGATAGAGCAGGACGATCCCCAGAAGGTTGCCCGTATGGCTGGCCAGCTGCCAGCTATGTTCGTTGCACAGGCCCCGACGAGCGCGGAAGGCGGCGCGCACCTCAGGATCGTTGACGTACTCATACAGCAGGGCGTCCAGCGAACGCTCGGCATCCCGCTGGAGCAGATGGCAGATCGCGCATCCCGGTTGCGTGAAGGCGTCAACCAGATCGAAATAGGTGAAAGGTGTGACCACGGTGGCCTCCATAGAGGCAGAAAAAATCCGGCACCGGTCGCGACTTCCGATACAAAAAGCCCCTACCGTCCGCCCAGTCGCGGGGTAGAGGCTATTAGTCCGGAAGACATTTCGGTCGAGAAGCCTCGACTCTAGCGAGCCTCATCGCTGCTGATGTGGTTGATCTGCTTGAATTATGGCGCTTCCCGGCAGGTCTGTCAAAACGCCAGTTCCCTGTATGCACCGCCCACTCATCACCATCCGCGGTATGATTCGGGTATGGGAAAAGGAGCGCAAGATGAGACATACAACCTGCTTGCGACTGTTACTGGGCGGCGTGCTGCTGGTCGCCGGACTGATCAGCGGTTACCTGCTGGGGACAGTGGGAACGCCGCCACCCTCCGTCACCGCTCAGGTCGCTGCCACCCCCCTGCCCACGCTGGACCCCAACCTGCTGGCGCTGGTTGATGCTCAGGAAGCGATCACCGGCGCGATTTACGAAATGGCCAGCCCTTCCGTGGTACACATCACCAGCCGCAGCCGGGTTATGGACTTCTGGCGCGGCATTGTACCCCAGGAAGGCACCGGCTCTGGCTTCGTCTATGATACCCAGGGGCATATCGTGACCAACTGGCACGTGGTCGAAGGGGCCGAGGAAGTCGAGGTCTTGCTGGCCGATGGCACGTCGCTACCGGCGACACTGGTCGGCGCAGATGAATACTACGATCTGGCGGTGATCAGCGTCGATGCAGCGGCAGTCAGCGCCGCACCGCTGCCCCTGGCGACGGACGCCGTCCTGCGCGTCGGCCAGACTGTGCTGGCCATCGGCAACCCGTTCGGGCTGGATCAGACGCTCACCACCGGCGTCATCAGCGCACTGGGCCGCACCATCGAATCGGCGTCAGGGCTACTGGTGGGCAATGTGATTCAGACGGACGCAGCCATCAACCCCGGCAATTCCGGCGGCCCGCTGCTCAACACACGTGGTCAGGTGATCGGGATCAATACCAGTATCCAGTCACCTTCCGGTGGCTCGGTAGGCATCGGTTTCGCCGTGCCGATCGAGATCATCAGCCGCGTTGTCCCGGCCCTGATCGCGCAGGGGCGTTACCCGCATCCCTCGCTGGGCCTGACCGCCGTCGAACTGGGCTATGAGGTACGCCCGGCGGCCAGTGGGCCACAACACGGCCTGCTGATCGTCGACATCCAGCGCGGCGGCAGCGCGGCCCAGGCTGGCTTGCAAGCTGCCACCATTGAACGCACCTACCGGGGCACGATCTTCCGCGGCGGCGACACCATCATCGCCATCAATGGCCAGCCGATCCGCTCCCGCGATGAGCTAACGCTCTACCTGGAGAGCAATACCCGCCCCGGCGACAAAGTCACGGTCACCATCAGCCGCGGCGGTGAAACGCTGGAAGTCCCCCTGGTGGTAGGGGAGCGTTAGGCTGATGATCCCCGGAATTGCTGGACACGCTGGAATCCTGCCAGCGGACACCCGGAGAGCCAGTTCTGGCGGATGGCTACGGGACACTGGCCGGTTGCCATCCGCCGGCTATTGCTGCTCCCGGTCGGCGACTGATGGGCGTCCCTGAGCAGGCGTACCGGGCCGGGAGTAGCGCCGCCAGTCATCATCCTTGGCCTGGAAACGGCGCAACACGGCCAGCACCGTCCAGATGATCAGCGTGGCCAGGATCGCCAGGAACCAGAAGCCCGACCCAACCGCCATGCCCACCGCCGCTACCGCCCAGATGCTGGCCGCTGTTGTCAGGTCAAAGACATCACGCTTGTGCTGGATGATCGTCCCCGCGCCCAGAAAGCCGACGCCGGTCACGATGTTGGCTGCCACACGGCTCGAATCATCGCCGGGGAAAGCGTGCATGGAAAGCACGGTGAAAAGACAGGCGCCGATGCCGACCAGCATATGGGTGCGCATCCCGGCGGGGCGGTGACGCCGTTCCCGATCCAGGCCGATCAACATACTCAGAATCCCGGCCAGCACCAGTTCCGCGCCTGCCTGTAACTGCAGGATAATGTCCATTGGTGTCTACCCTCCTTCGCGGAACAGGCGGGTGAAAATGCGCAGTCCCAGCGCCACTGACAGGGCGGGCAGCCACAGAATCCCGAACAGGGTCAGCCCGGTCGTCAGGGCGCGCAGGGGCAGGCCATCCGGCCCTGCACCCGGCAGCGCATACCCCAGCCAGCCCGCTGCCAGCCAGATCACCACAGCGAGCACCAGCACCTGCCCGCCACCCCCCTGCTTTGGTAAAGCGCGCTCCAAAAACGGAACCCGCGCTTCCCCTCGCAGCAGGAAGAGCAGCACGAGGAGATAGCCCGCCAGGCCGCCCAGAATCGCCGCTTCAGCAATGCCTATCTCCGCCAGGCCAGCAGCCCGCCAGAAGGCCGCCAGCAACCCCGCGGCAACCAGCAGCCATTCCCAGGGGTGCAGACAATAATCCGCCGGTTGTACGTCCAGCCGCCTGACCAGCCGGGCCAGCCCGCCCAGGACGGCCAGCCCACCGCCAGCCACTGCCGCCGCCAGCGGGAACGCTGGCACCGGGAAGCTCCCCGCTGGCAACAGCGGCGACCAGCGCACCCACACGCCCCAGGCCAGTCCGCCCGCCGCCAGAAGCACGGCGCGCCGGGCCGTCCAGCCGCCGCGTAGCTGCCAGTACACAAAAGCCAGCCCCAGCATCCCGCTTCCCAGCGTGTGCAGCCCCAGCGGGCGCGTCACCAGACTGAAAGGCAGACTCTGAAACGCCGTCGCGGTCACCAGCGCGCCCTGCAACAGGCCGTACAGCCCGGCCACTGCCAGCCACCCGAACAACTCCCCCACCCGGAAGCGCGCCAACAGGTCAACCACCAGCGCCCCCAGCAGCAGGTAGAGAGCCGCCAGGGTCGCCCACGTTCCGGCTTCCACAGCCAACAGGTCATGGCTCAGCCACACCAGTTCGGAGAACACCAGCAGCGTCAGCCCGGCCAGCAGGCGCATTCCCCAGGCGGTCAACCATGCCCTCACGCCAGATTCCCGCTCGTATCCGTCCGTCATGATCCTCCTGAGCGTTCCGCATGCATCGGTCGCCGCCCTACAAAACGCGATAGATCACCGACCTCGTCGTTATGCCACACCTCCCAGCCAGGGAAGAAACCCGCCAGCCCCCCCGGTTCCAGCAGGTAAGCGCGGTTCATGCCCGCCCGCGACTCCAGGTGACGCACGTTATAGGTCTGGTAGATGATCAGTCCGCCCGGCCTGACCGCCATCCGCAAGGCGGGGAATAGCGCCCGGTTCAGGTAGCGAAAGCAGCAGATCAGGTCAGCGGACTCTGGCGGCAGACAGGCCGCCACCGCCGCCGGGTCCTCCAGATCGACCACGACAAAGTCCACCCCACTCAGGCCGCGCCGAACCATCTCTGCCCGTCCACGTTCCAGCGCCACAGGGCTGATATCCAGCGCCCGTACCCGGTAGCCCCGCGCGGCCAGCCAGAGCGCATTCTGACCCAACCCCGCCGCCACATCCAGCGCGACGGGGGCGCTGCCCCCCACCAGGGGACGTGGCGCATAGGCCACCAGCAGCGCGTCCGGCGGTGGATACGCCCGCCCTGCCTGCTGGTCATACACACCATCCCAGTGCACACGATCGTTCACCGCCATCGCTGCTCCATGCATGGTGCGGCAACTTCAGCGCCGCCCGGCGTAAACAGGCAGATAATCCAGCGCCTCCGGCAGGCGGGCCAGCGCTTCATCATCTCCCGGCAGGCGCAGGCCATCCGGGCGATGCTGGCGTGCCCGCGCAACCTGATAAGCCGCCAGCAGATCGCGCTCATCCGGCCAGCGCCAATCCTGAGGGACGCACAGACAGGCCATCACCGCCTGCAAACGCCGCCCTCCGGCGCTAGCCCAGGCCGGGCCGCCCGGTAGCAAGGCCATCGCCCCGGCCCGGATCGCCGGGTCAGCGCCGCCCAGTTTGTCGAAGACCGTCCGGGTCAGGCGATCGATCAACCGGCGCGCCTGCGCCGGGTCTACCGATCGGGCCAGCGCCTGCATCTCGGCAGGTAATGGTATGTCCGGCTCAAGCGGAGCATCCGCTGCCTCCAGCGAGCCGTTCAGCGCGCGCGCCAGCGCTTCCGCCGGGCAGTCCGCCCGCCGCCACGGCTCCAGCGCCGCCGCCGATTCGTTCGCGCCCTCCGCCGTCCAGACGGTCACACCGCCGGCTTCGCCTTCCAGCCAGGCGTGAAGCAACGGTCCGCCCAGCGTTGCCGCCAGCAGCGGCAATGCCTGGCGATCCGGCTGGCCCAGTACGCGCATCCAACCCTGGCGGACCGGAGCCACAAAGTGTCGCACCCGCTCCGTCCAGCCAACCGCTGACAGCCCTGACCCGCCGGGAAAGGGGTCGTAAGGCTGATAGCCACAGGCTATGAGCGCTTCCCTCAACGTCCGCGCTACATCCTGCGCTTCTCTTTCGCCGGTTGGAATGTACAGACTGTGCCAGTTCTCCCCGCTCATCGCCAGAGTCTTTCCAATATGCGCGTGCTTTCAAGTGTAACAGAACAGTCGCTTTCAGTCAGGCCAGACGTCCCGGCGCGAAGGGACTGACCGACAACAACAGCCGGGACGGTTCGAGGCCGCCCCGGCTGCGATCTGGCCGAAACGCCGGATCGGTCGGTTCAGCGCAGCAACACCACGCGGAACCCGATCGAGGAGAAATACAGGCGCGGATTCAAATAGTACTGGAACACGATGCTGGCCCGTTCCGCCGGCCCGATAAAGGAGCCGCCATGTACGGCGCGTTCCTGGGCACTGGTGATCTCCGGCACATCGCTGTCATCGCCTTTGGGGTTGCGACACCACTCCCAGACATTGCCAGCCATATCGAACACGCCGAACGGGCTGGCCCCGTTCGGGTAGCGCGTGACCGGCGTGGTCATCTTCAGCCGGCTGTGGCTGGTATTGCAGCGGTCTTCATCGAACTTATTGCCCCAGGGATAGGTGCGGCTGTCGCTGCCACGGGCGGCGCGCACCCACTGGCGCACGGTGGGCAGCGTCACGGTAGCGCCGAGACGGCTGCCCAGCCAGCCGCAAAAGGCCATGGCGTCAAACCAGTTGACCATCTCCCGCGGGCGCTCATCGCCCTTGAATTTGGAGCTGCGCGAAGTCGGGTTTTCCGCCCGCCATTGTTGAGCGTGCGGCGAAAATGCCCACCATTGCTCATTGGCATAGCCGTCGGGAGCATCCAGGAAAGCCTGGTACTGCTCGTTGGTGACCAGGTACTTGCTGATGTAAAAACGGTCAACCACGACCTCCGGCGCCATCGTTTCCTGGCTGTTGTTGCCCAGCAGCACCGGCCCGGTGGGGATTTCGCACCATTGCAGCAGGCGCAGGCGGAAGGGCGCGGGCGCGCGGGGCGTCGGACGGGGCGGCGTCGCTGGCCCCGTTGGCCCATTGGTGCGCGGCTGAGGCGTAGCTACCGCGGATGGAGGCCGTGGCGGCGCTACCGTCGGCAGCGACTGCGCCAGCGATGTGCTGCTGCGCCCACCTGTCCCTGCCGCGCTGCCATAACCCGGCGATGGGGCAGTTGCCCCGGTTGTGGTTCGCGGTGAGACTGGCGGCGCCCCCGTCGGACGGTTCGTAGCAGCGGACGCCGTGGCTGGCTGAGGCGCGGGTCGGGCTACAGGCTGAGGAGTCTGCGGCGCAGGTCGGGCCGTCTGGGTAGTCGCGGGCAGGGCGGCAGGCGCGGGGGCGCTACCCCCGATCGATTGCGCCGGTTGTCGGGCCTGAGCCTGCATCTCCGCACAGATCTCAGCAATGCCGTCCGGATCGTGGTTGGGGAACTCCTGCTGGAAAGCGCGAAACGCCTGGCAACCCAGCCGACGAGTCCGGCTGAATTTCATCAATTCGGCGATCTGCCGGTACTCGCGCTCGGCCTCGCGCTGGAGCGATTGCTGTTCCAGCCCGATCAGCGCTTCCCGCAGCAGGACATCCAGATCGATGAACTTGGACTTGAAGTTATTCTCTTTGGCCTGCTTGAGCAGAAAGACTGCCCGATCGAACTGGCCCTTTTCCATGGCTTCGGCGGCGGCAAAGATCACCTGTGCCTGCTCAGGCGCGGGCGGCTTGAGTGCCTCCGATGAGATCCGGCCCGGCTGGCGGGCGGGCTGGCTGCGCATGTGCCGTTCGGCCAGATGGATAGAGTTGAGCAGCATACGCACGCCTTCCGGCGTGATCCCGTGACTGAGGTCCACATGCTGGATGTTGGCCAGTTCCTCCGGCAGGGAAACCTGCTCGTGGATCAGCACAGGAATGATCGCGCGGCCCATACTGACGGCCAGTTCGTACTCCCGGCGGCAATACTCCGAGGCGAGCGAATCGGGCGACAGCAAGTAGACGAAGCCCTCGCACCATTCCAGGCGGCGGAGGATTTCCTTCCACCAGTTCTGGCCAGCGTACAGCCGGTGGTCAAGCCACGTCTCGTGCACGTCAAGTAAATCGACGATCTTGAGGCAATACAGTCGATCGACTCTGGCATAGCTGATAAATAGACGCATGTGAGACCTGCTTGCTATGAAAACCCGCGCATGAACTGCTGGACAACACGATTGCTCAGAAACACTCGCGGGCCGGTCGGATTGTCAGCGCCGCTGCCAGCGCACCCCCCTGCTCATCCCCCTGTGGCGCGCCGCCCGCCTATCCTGCCTGTCGCTTTCCCCCTCAGACCAGACTACACGTGGATCGCCACGCTTCCAACGCCTCCCGCGCCTCAGGCGTATCAAGCGCCTCCAGCGCGCGGGCGGCCACGTCACACACGCGCCCGTCGCCCCAGCTGGGGCTGCTGGCATCGGCCAGCGCGGGCGCCAGAATCGGGACCGCCGCCGGGTCGCCCACATCGGCGACGGCTACCGCCGCTGCCCAGCGGATGTTGACGCTGGGATCAGCGATCGCCCGGCCCAGCGCCTCCAGGGCAGGCGCATAGCGCAGGCGGCCCAGGGCGTAAATGGCCGCCATCCGCACAAACTCCTCCGGGTCATCCAGCAGCGGTAATAGCGCGGGCGCCACCCGCTGATCGCCGATCATGCCGAGCGCCTCCGCCGCCGCCTCCCGCACCATCTCCTTAGGATCACTGAGGGCGCCCACCAATTCCGGCGCGACCTCCGCGTCACCCAGCATCATAATCGCCCGGATGGCCGCCACCCGCACCAGCCAATGCGGATCGGCCACCAGCGGAACAAGCGCAGGCACAGCGCTTGCCGTGCCGATCGAGGCCAGCGCCTCGGCGACTGCCCAGCGCACCACCCAGTCGGGGTCCTGCAAAGCGTGGGTAAGCTGGCGGATTATGGCGGCATCAGTGCTGCCCTGGTTGAGCTTGGCGTATTCGCGCAGCGCCTTGGCCGCTTCCTGGCGGGTCGCCCAGCCGTCCTGCTGCAGCTCGGCCAGCAGACCGGCCAGAATATCGCTGCCGTCAGTTTCTGGTGTGGTCTCGGAGGATGCCGCAGGCTGTTCCTCTCTTTCCGGCAGGGTTTCCAGCAATTCTTCTACGGTCGCCTCGCCGGCGGTCAGCCGATCGATCTGGGCCTGGGTCAGGCGGGCGAATTGCGCCGGGTCCGGTGCATGGCGTGCCTGCCATTCCAGCACGATGCGGTGCGCCGCAGGTGTGTTGATCGCCCGCAGGGCCTGTGCAGCCAGGTCGCATACCCGTTTGTCCGAAAGCCAGGGTCGCGCTGTATCTTCCAGCAGCCGGGCCAGGTGAGGGATGGCTTCCGGATCGGCAATCGCCCCCAGCACTTCCACCGCTGCGGCGCGCATCTCCACGCTCTCCGCCCCCAGTGCCCTGATCAGACCAGGGATGGCTGGCCGACCGATCTGGCGGAGCACATCCGCCGCCGCGTCACAGACCAGGACTTCTTCATCGGCCAGGGCTACCAGGAGCAACTGCAGCGCCTCGCGCGTCTTGAAGGCACCAGTGGCGCGTACGGCGGCGATGCGCACGTACGGATCTTCGTCGTCGAGCGCCTGCTTCAACAGCGGCAGGGCCACTCGTGCGTCGCGGTGAGCGAGTGCCGCCACAGCGTCACGGCGCTCTTCCCAGCTGGCGCTGGCCAGCCCATCGGGCGCTTCTGCCGTACTGCCGGTCATGTGCAGCAGCCGATCCTTGGCCCGGGCCGCGGATTTCTGGGAGCCATTGCTACCGTTGGCGCGGGCCGGCAGGTGATTGCCGCGCAGCTCATGCAATTCCTCGTCCGGCATGGTGTCATCCAACCCTTCAATCTGGCGGGCGTAGGCCTCCTCATGTTCCCAATCGGCCACTGCCTGCAGGGCGCGCGGCTGGCCTGAGCGCTGGAGCATCTGACGGGCCGTCTCGGAGATAGTTTCGGAACGCCACTGGGACTGACCTTTGTCCCGCAGCCGCCTGATCAGGTGAGTTATCGTCACATCATCCTCCGCTTCGCCCAGAGCTTCGACGGCTGCGCTGCGTACTTCCACATCCGGGTGCCCGGTCGCGTCCAGCAACGCCTGACGGACCGCCTTATCCGGAGCCGCGCGCAGAGTCGCAATGACCAGTTCGCGCGTCTCCCCATCGCCTTCACGCACAGCATCGAGCATGGCCGAGATCGCCTCGCCGCCCAGCCAGAGCAACGCTTCTGCCGCAGCGCGGCGCACCCCGACGCTGGCATGAGTCAGCAGGTGCGCCAGCCAGGGGATGGCCGCCGGGTCCTTGATCAGCCCCAGGGCGGTCGCTGCCCGGTCTACAACGCCCTCATCTGGATCGTAGAGCGCCTCCACCAGCGCCGGAACGGCTGCGCGATCAGCCAGGCTGCCCAGCGCCCAGGCCGCGTTGGCCCGCACATCCGGCTCACCATTCCGCAGCAGCGCCATCAACGTGGGCAGCACTGATTCCCCGATCTGGCGCAGACCGCTGGCTGCCGCCTCCCGCAGGGCGGGGTTGAAATCCTGCAGCGACTCCACCACTTCCAGCGCCAGCGGCAGGCCCGGTTCCAGCAGGGCATCCACCGCCGCCCAGCGGGCATCCCAGGAGCCATCACGCATCACCGCCAGCAGGAGCGGCAAGCGTTCCTGCAGCATCCGGGGCGGCAACAGGCGCAGGGCCGCTACGCGCCCGCCGCCAGCAGTCACCGACGGCGCGTTGAGCAGAGTCTCCACCAGGCGGGCATAAGCCTCCTCAGCCAGCTGGACGCCGCTGGCAGCGCATTCCAGCGCCAGGTAGGGATCGATCGCCGCGATGGACCTCAGGTAGGTCGCCACATCCGGCAGCAACCCGGCGGCGATGATCGCCACCGGATCCAGCGGCTGCGGGATGCGGTTCTCGCTGGGGTCAAACTGCGGCGGCTGCAGCCAGGCTGCCGGTTCCAGACTCATCAGGTGCAGCGCGGCGAAATAGTAGCGAATCAGGCCGTGGATGAAGCGCACGTTACCCCGGCTGAACTCCAGAAAAGCGGCGCTGTTCTCCGGGGCCAGCAGGTGCGGGTCACGCACGTGAGCCTGAACGTACGCTTCCGGCAGGTAGACCGGCATCTCCTCAACCACAGCGGCATAGGCCAGGGCGGAAAGACCCGCCTCCATCTCCTGGAAGGTGACGGTCGCCGCCGCCGCACGCTGCTCCCACAGCTCAACCACATACTGCTCCAGCAGGAACCCCAGGCTGTAAGCGGTGATGTCTTCGGGCAGGATTTCGCAAATGTGGGAGAAAATGCTGAGCAACAGGGGATGATGCAGGAAGGAGGTCAGGCTGTTCAGGGTCGGGTGTTCTTCATCCGGCAACAACCGCAGGAGCACCCGTCGCGCCTTTTCCTCATCCAGGTAGTCGGCCACGTAAGCCTGTACCTGGGCGCGGTCCCAGGGCACCGGACGGACGACCGGTAACTCCAGGGTCAGGCCACGCGCATAGGTCTGCTCCTCGCAGGTGACCACCAGCCGCTGAGGGGCCTCATCCCCTTCCAGCCAGCGCCGCAACGCTTCAGCCTGGGCGGCAGCGATGGCCGGATCAGTCTCTCCCAGCCCGTCCAGGTAGAGTGCCGCCCGGCCCTGCTGCAACAGGGTTACCGGGTCGGTTTCCAGCGGCCAGCCGGCCCGGACGAACTGGACAGCCGTCTGGCCCGCAGCCCAGTCCACACAGCGCAACAAAATCGGCAGTGGTGTGGATTCCGGCGCGGTCAGGCTGGCGCGGGCCGCTCCCAGCGCCAGGTAGTTGAGCAGCGTCGTCTTGCCCACCGCTGGCGGCCCGATGAGCACAAAACGCGGATACTGACGAGCTACAGCGGCGATGCCTTCCAGACGCGTTGACTGGCGGCGAAAGCCTGCCCCCGCCGGCTGGCGATCGTCCTGTACTTCGAACAATCCGTCGCTCAGCCAGCGTTCCACGCCGAACGGCTCCGGGCGCAGTGTCGCCTGCTCCGCCTGGCGGCGCTGCCGGGCAGGGACGATCGTCTGCTCGACAGCGATGCACCGCGCCTCCAGACGGGCGATCAGGCGGATCAGATACTGCTCGCGCGGGGCGGGCGCGGTCGTCATCGCAGTAGGGACAGAGCTTCCCAGTTCGTCGAGCAGATCATCCAGCCGGGCGGCGAAGAGGTCCGGCTGCGACCAACCAGCAAAGTCAACCACCTGCAGATCGCTCGTCCCGGCAATGGCGGGGATGGGCCGCAACAGAACGGGCACGATCGGCCGGTCAAGTTGCTCGGCGATCGCGATCTCCTGCTGGCAATAGCGCGACTCCAGGTAGGCGGGGCTGAGCACCGCCAGCACCCCCGCACAGCCTGCCATCCGCCCCTGCACCGTGCGCAGGCTCCGCTCTTCCGTCCCCTGATCCAGGCGATCCAGCCAGACGTTCACCCCGCGGATCTTTAGAGCGGCGGCCAAGTGCAAAGCAAAGGCGGCATCGCTGGCGGCGTAACTCAGGTAAACCGGCTGTGCGTGGGCCATAATAAGTTCAGCGGCTCCAGATCACACGAATAAGGCCATAGAACATATATTCTGCAAAGAGTACGTTAAGTTAGTGAATTATAACCATTGTACTCGAAACCGCGAAAACAATGCAAGTAGTGTTAGTATCACGTCACAATCCAATTATCAATTAATACACTTTCACTCCAATTATTGCACTATACCCACCACCCGCCGGCTGACCCATTCCTGCACCAGCGGGATCGCAATCCGGTGGCGGCCCTCCGCGTCCTGGCTGATCAGCCGCCGCTTGAGCAGCGCCTGCCCGCCCACGCTGCCAATCTGTTCGCGTGTCAGGGCGACCGGCCCCTCAGCCAGCAATTCCAGGAGCCGCCGCCCCTCTTCCCCCACATCCTCCCACAGGTGTTCAAAGTACAACCCATGCGCCCCGTAAAGCCAGTTCACCGCCTCCTCCAGCACCGGGCGGCGGATGCGCTGCAGGTGGCGATGGTTAGCGATGTCCACGATCTTGTAGCAGATCGCCTGGATCAGGAAAGGATGGCAGTTGGTCAGGCGGAGAATCTCGGCAACCACCTCGCGCTCGTAGGTGGGCACATCGCCCGGCTCGTTGGTCGGCATGCGGATCAGTTCCTGAGCGGCTTTTTCGCTCAGATAGCTGATCTCGACCGTTTGCACGCTGATGAAGTAGGAAGCGGCGTTCGGCCCCAGCGCGTCCAGAGTCTCCACCCCGCAGAACAGGAACAACATATGTTCGCTGTGCTGCATCGTATCCCGCAGAAAGTCCAGGATGCGCAGGGTCAGCGAGCCGCTGCGGATAGCCGCCCCGACCTTCTCAAACTCGTCAATGGTCACCAGCAGCACCTGCCCCTCTTCCAGCAGGGGGTAAATCTGATCTTGCAGCCAGGGGCTGAGCGTGGCATACGGGTTGGCCGTGTACTGTTCCAGCGTGGGCCGGGCGATCTGGGCGCCGGTGCGCTGCACCATTCGGAAGTAGATGGCGCGAGCCAGGAAGTAGAAGAAGCTGGCGTCGTTCTGCTGCACGCCCGCTTCCTGGCCGCTCAGAAACACGGGGATATAGGTGTCGTTCCAGCCGCGCAACAGGTTCTGTAGCTGGAGCAGGAAGCTGGTCTTGCCCATGCGCCGGGGACCGTGCAGGACCAGCGTGGGCCGGTTGGCGCTGTTGAGCCAGTCAACAATCTCCCGCGCCAGTTCCAGACGCCCCTTGAACAACGTCGGGTTGCGGGCCGGGATGGGTTTGCCGACGATGTACGGGTTGCGGTAGCGAACCGCAGTCCGGGCCTGCAACTGTCCTATATGCGTCTCCAGCACCTCGGCCATATGCTGCACGGCTACCGCCCACTGGCTCGCCCGCTGGTGTGTATAGCGGGTCTGCAACCGGAGGCGCAATTGGTTGCACTTCTCCAGCGCGTCGATCACCGACTGTTGATGCTGCAACGATTCGCCGGGCCAGCGCAGGGCGGTGCTGGCCGCCTCGCTGATATCCAGGAGCGATTGCAGGGTACTATCGATCAGGGAACCGTAACTATCGCCGGAGATGATCAGGTTGACCAGCCGGTGCTCCAGTTCAGCCACATCCTGCACCGAGCGGATGCGGTTGAGCACGCGGGTCAGTTCGCCAGCCGCCCAGCCGACATATGCCGCATCCAGCCGGTGGATATCCCGCAGCAGATCGACCAGCAGCACAGCCAGCACGCACCAGGGGTTATGATGCTCGGTAAGCTGGACGGCGTTGCGGTCGATGGCCAGCCAGCTTGCCGGCTGGCTGTAGGCCAGCGCATTCAGGCGCTCCACCTCGCGCCTCACCAGCGCCTGGCGCTCCTGATAGTCCATAGAGAGAAACTGGCGCGGGTCAAGCGCCGTTTCCAGCATCGCCTGCTGCCAGCGCTGCTCGCGGGCGGAGAAGCTGCCCATATCCAGGCGCAGGCATTGCACACCATCGATAGCCTGGCCGAGTTGTTGCAGGGCGCGCTCCACGGCGCTATGAGGGTCGCCATCCGCCTCCCGGCGGGCCGCCAGCGCCACCCGGATGTTGCCTACTGCAGCTTCCAGCGCGTCATACGTCGCCCAGTAAGCCTGTACCTGGCTAAAGTCGATCGCCTGGTAGATCAGGTCGCTGATGAACTGGTAGATCTGCAGGGTCTGCTGCCAGTTTGGCTGGTGCTCCCGACGTAGAGCCTGCCGGCCATCCTCCAGTTGCTGTAAGAAACGGGCGTAGATGCGCAGTTTCTCCAGCCCGGAACCAGCGTAGCGCACCTTTTCCAGCATCGAGCGCATGCAGATGCTGCTATCAGGAACCAGATTGTGCCTCTCGATGACGCTCAGCGCGTCTTCCAGGCCGCTGGCCTGGCGCAACTTGCGCAACCCCATCTCGCCAACCACGGCCTGGTAGCGTTGCTGGCGGGCCACATTTTCCGTCCGGGCGACAAACTCCTCCGGGCTGAGACCGGCCGTCGCCAGTGACAGCATAGCCGCTGTTGACCCGCCCGGAGGGATGGCCAACGGCTGATCCAGCAAGTGCACCAGCCGGTCAATGCGTTCAGAATCGGCAACGCCGGCTTCGAGTTGCTCGACCAGGCGACGATGTTCGGTCATCATACGATAAGTCAGCCACGGCCACAACAACAGCCGCAGCCGACCAAGCACGACGCCCAGCAAACCCACAAGCGCCAGTGTAGCATACGACCAGAACCCAGCGCCGGGCGTCAGCAGGTAGCCGAGCAGCAGGGCGCTCTGCAGGAGGACATGAACCACCATGCTGAAGCGCAGGGGCAGAAAAGTCACCAGAACCAGCGGCAAAGCGAAGATTGGCCCACCCCCGGCCTGCAGGAGCGCCGCCAGAAAGGTGATAACCACCGGCTCAGCAGCGACGATCACCGTCACCCCCAGCGAAGATACCAGGTTGGCCAGCAGGATGAATGCCAGCGTCAACAGTACCGCCGCGCTGGTCTGGCCGGTCAGGCGCTCCACCCAGCCCTGGCCGGTCTGTTGCCCGCGCGCCTGCGGCTCCTGACGTCGGTTTGCCATCAGGGGGCGCACCTTGTCCAGCAACCGGAGCAGGGAACCAACCGCCTCCGGCGTCAAGCCATCAGCGAAGCTGATTCGCATCCCGTCTCTAGAGGCGTCTTCCACCAGCCCCGCGCCCGCTGCTTCCCCGCCAAAGAGCACCTCCACTACCGGCACCCCCTGCCGCTTGGCCTCGGCGACCTCCCAGTGACATCGTTCGGAAGTCATCGATTCCGGCGTGATGATCAGTAGCAATGCGTCGGAACGCTGGATCACCGCGCGGAGGCGTTTCCTGGGGTAGCGCGGTCCGGCCAGCAACCATAGATCCAGCAGGGCCTGGTGGTCAAAATCATCCAGGATGTTGATCAGTTCCCGGACCGGCTCATCCGGGCCAGCACAGGCGACGAAAAGACGCATTGCGGCTCCCGAAGCACATCTGGCATCACAATTCGCAGGCCAGCACGTAATCGGCGAACGGACGGCAGAAAATCTCGCCGTCAGCCGTCAGCACACCTCGCAGTTTTAGCTTCTCCCAGACTTCCGGCGGAATCGGCTCTCCGGAGTCGATGCCGACGACCTGCCGGATCGCCGCCTTCTGGATAGCCGTCTGGCGATTCCACAGACTGACAAAGACCGGTTCCACACGACGGCTGTACTGCCGCCAGATTTCGGCTCGGTTCCAGCCATTCTCCCGCGCCGCCCAGACCACATACCCGGCCATCTGGGTCAGACAGGGGTGACCGCCGGCCAGCGCGCCGATCAGGGCCAGTTCCTGGGGGCGCACCTCGCGCCGGCTACGCCGGTAGGCGCGCTGCACCAGTTCATGCCATTCTTCCTGGGGCATCAGGCCCAGGTAAACAGTCTCGAAGATGTTGTCGAAGGGCGAACCCAGCTGGCCGCTGCGCTTGAGATCGATCAGTTCATGGGCGGTCGCCACGATCATGCCCAGCATCCCCAGCGACCCGGACGAACGCAGTTGCTCCAGGAAGACATCCATCTCCCGGTGGGCCATCACGCTCTCCCATTCGTCCAGGCATAGCACCAGGCGGATGTTCGATTCGGCCAGTTCCTCAAACTTCTCCGCCATGACGGCCACCTGGCCATCGTAGCGCTCCGGCCACAGGTCGCGCTTGATGCTGGCGGTGATCCGCTGCCGCAACAGGCGCATGGCGTCAGCGGGGGTGTGCATCCGGGCGCTCATCATATCCAGGTAGGCCACAATCCAGGTATGCTCGGCGGGCAGCAGTTGCTTGTAGCGCCGCCAGATCAGGTTGAGCAATGATGTCTTGCCCATCCGCCGGTTGGCCACCACCGAAACCGACTGCAGTTCCGGGCCAATCCGCCCGACGATGGCCTCGATCACCTCTTTACGCCCCACGAACAGATCATCGCGGACGGCCCCGCCATAAACAAACGGATTGGCAGGCGTACTGCCGCCACCCGGCGGGGCGACGACTTCCGGCTCCGGAGGACGCGAGGGAGGTCGAACCTCCCGCAGGGTATGTACCAAGCGCTCGCTCTCCCCTCCCCAGTCGGTATAAATATCGATCGGCGTTGTGATGCCGAGCGTAGCTGGCATGGGGGCGGCGGGGTGCAGCCGCACCGGGATCACTGGCTTGCGAATCTCGCTGGCAAAAGCGACCTCACCGGAGACCAGCGGCTCGCTGGCATCTCCGGGGGACATCAGCGCCACCACAGCGTCAGCGCGGCGAATCCCCTGCTCGACCCCCAGATCAATGGCCGCATCGCGCTGGCCATGCTCGACCTTGACCACGGCAAAGCCTTCGCGGGCCAGTTGCGCGCTGATGGCCTCGGCAGCCCGGCGATTGCCGGGGCTGAAACTCACATAGACCATCTCCTGCCCTGGCCCGGCGGCTACCCCTCCCGCCGGCGTCAGCGGGATCAGCACCCGGTCAGAGGGCTTAAGCGGAACGCGCAGGTGCGGGCGGGCGGCGTAGCGCGGGTGACGGGCGTTCACCTCACACGTCTTGCCCAGCCAGCGCCGGTCAAAGGCAAAAGTCGCCGCGCCATGCGGGTCCGTCTGCCGGATGATCGTTTCATCCAGCACCAGGGACACTTCCGCCCCCGGTATCGGGCGGGTGGGGTCGCCCGCCTCATGAACAAGTACGGTCAGGACATAAGTCGCGCTGAGGGTGACATCCCGCGAATACAGCAGCGCGATCAACAAAAAACCCACCAGGAACACCATGATCACGACCAGGACGATGATAAAAAACTGGTCCGGCGACAGGCGGCTGAAATTCTCAACAACGCTGCCAAAGCTGCCTTGAGGAAAAAGCAGGATGGCCAGCACAATGATGGCGATGATCACAAAGGCCCCAAAGGCCAAAAAGCCGCGGAAATGCCGGGCGAGATCGAACATCGGCGCCAGAAATTCCTGGAATTTCTGGAAGAAACTGACCAGTTGCTTGATCACGCTGGAATCACCGCAACCGCGGCCCCCCCGACGCTACGCCCTGCCCTCATGTACGCATGCAGATGCAGAGTCCCCTGCCCTGACTATAGCGATATTCCGACGATAAGCAAACCAAAAACCAACTTTCGATGATGAACAGCCAGAGTTTTTAGGAATTTTTTATAGTTCGCCGGGCTATCTCTGACAAGTATAACAGAGGCAAGACGATCTCCCCCGCAAACCGTGTAGACACCCGATTCATGGCCCCTCAGCTCATCGAACAGCCGTTGCCTAATTTGGATAAATACAGTACTGTATCTATATCATTCACTTAGTGAATAGGATACAGACATGGCCATCCACCTTGATTGCTAGTTAGCGTTGGTCAAGGCCAAGGCGATGAGCGAGGCCAAGACCTTCAGGGCAACACCAGCATTGGTACGAGCATGAAGGCGTTGCAGACCCATCTTCTCCAACTGGCTATTGACGTCTCGATCATCGAGCGGTGTTGACGGATCAGGCGGGCATCTTCCTGGCTGTTGCCGCGCATGTTGCGGCGATAGGTGGGGATCAGACGCACACCACCATAGCAGTAGGCGATCAGTTCGTCTTTCTGGCTGACATAGCCTTTGTCGGCGACCACTTGGCTGCCCTCCGGCAAGGCCGCCAACAACTCCTGAATCGGGACCAACTCATCACACGCCGCTGGCAACAGCTCAAAAACGACGGGTACACCCGCAGCATCGCAGACCAAGTGCAATTGCCAACCGAAATAGTGCTCCTGTTTAGCCGCACAGTACCCGGCATACGCCGCCCCCTGCACCTTGCGGCAGCGTTTGGCTCGCACGCGTTTGCAGATGGGGATGGGCAGCGTATCCACGATGAAGACCTTGCCCTTGGCCAACACTTCACCCATGATCCCGGCGACGTGCCACAGCCACTCCCTCAACGCGTGCAGCCGCCGGTTGAAGCGCGACACACTGAACGCACGCAGGTAGCCCAATTGGACCAGCAGATACAACGCACGTTCGTGATGATTTTGAAAGTACTTGGCCGCTACCACTGCCACTGTCAGGATTTCCGCTGCGCTCAGTTCCGCGCGCCCGTCGTCGCTATACCGCAGAGCGCACAACAGATCATCCAGCACGACATATACCGTTACAATGTAGGTGTCGTTCATGCTGCCTCCTCGTCCAGTGGTCGTTTCGCAACTACCATTCTAACGAGTGCAGCATGAACGTCTTCAACTAGCAATCAAGGTGGCCATCCGATTTCTGCGCCCCCTCACCGCTTTGCTGAGCATCCTTATCCTGTTTGGTTTGCCAGCAACCGGTGTGATCGTCCATGCCCAGGGTGGTGACCAGCCGCCGCTCGAATACAACGTCCCGGCTATCGTGAGCCTCACGCCCGGCCAGGTTGCCATCCGAACCTTCTCCGTCATCCAGGGCGACAGCTTTCAGATTCGGCTTACCCGCCTGGCAGAGTTCACCTGTACTGTCGTCCTGCTTGACCCAACCCAGCAAGTCACCCTGCTGACACCCGGTCCAGACGGCATGTACATCTTCGACGAGCCGGACGCGCCCCAGAGCGGCTTCTACTCGCTGGTGATCCAGACCAGCAGCGGCACTGGTGACCTGCTGATCCAGATCTCCAGCATCACAACACAGCCGCCTGCCCTGATCATCGGCGAAAACCGGGTGAGCCTGCAGGCAAGTGCATTGCGCTACCACCTAACACCACCGCCTGATCTGCCGGGTAGCACCATCCTGGCTATCTCTGTTGAGCCGCCCGGCGTCGCCAGAACGGAGATGCTCCCACTGTTGCCTGAATTCACACTGGAAACAGCCGAGTCCGGGGCGATAGCCCTGGCGGTTAGTGCTGGGATGCTGCCGGAAATTGCGATCACGTTGCCGCCACAGACGCCATTTATCCTCACTTTTCAGCCAACCAGCATGCCCCTGGTGTTACGCCTTCACTGGGGCCACGCAGCGGATAGCGGGCCGCAGACAGGCCAGGTTCCGAGTGTTCAACTCCCCACATCTCCGTCTGTCAGTGCCGCGATCACAGGCACACCGGTGACTCCGATCGCCGCCGGGCCATGCCAGGTTTCCTTTGCCAGCGCAGCAAACATCCGCAATGGCCCCAGCACCGCCCACATCATCCTCGGCGGAGGAACACCAGGGATGGTGCTCAACGTCATTGGGCGCAACATTGACAGCACCTGGTGGCAGGTCAACTATAATGGTCTGGCTGCCTGGGTTTCCAACCAGATCGCCGCGGTGGTGACGCAGGGGGATTGCAGCGCCATTCCCCAGGCCAGCTTCCCGCCGCCGCCCACTGCGACGGTCACCCCCACCGGTACACCGACGACGCTCCCAACCTACACGTCAACACCCTCCGCCACTGCAACGCCAACCATTACCCCGACCAGCCCGGTAGTGGCGACCCTGAACTTCTCCCTGCCACCTACCTACGGCAGTACTGCCCTCACGTCGGGCTTCGTACCGGATCCCTTCACCGTTGGGATCACCGGCGGCGGCAATGCGAATGTCTCTTACCTGGGCGGCGGCTGCACCGGGTTCGCCACGTCCGCACCCAGTTTTTCGGTCAACTACACCGCCGGGGCCTTCCCGACCCTCCGCTTCTACTTCATTGGCAACGTCGATAGCACAATGGTCATCAATACGCCAGGCGGATCATATGTCTGCGTGGACGATTCCTTTGGCACCCTGCATCCCACGATCGACTTTAACAGCCCGGCTTCGGGCCGCTACGACATCTGGATCGGCAGCTTCGCCCAGGGCACATCCGTAGGCGGGACACTGTACGTCACCGAAAATACTGGCAACCATCCCTAGCGATGATAGCTTCACATGAAAAGCGGCGACCTTCACCACCTGGCGAGGGTCGCCACTTTTCCTCTGTATGAGTCAAGAAGGGGGTTCCTACTTCTTCCTCCCATCGCCAACGCCGAACATGCCCTCCTCACCGGCCATGCCGCGCAGGACACGCAGCCAGCTATCGCCCTCCTCGCCCATGAACTCGCCCGTGTGGTGGTGATCGTGCATCTCGCGGAACAGGTCCAGGTCGGCCAGCAGGGCCTCCCAGACGCCCCGCTGGATGGCGACCAACTCGCGCTGGCCAGCCGCCGACGCCTGGCGCAGGGCCATGCGGAAGTGCGGCAGGCAAACGCCTTCTGAGGCGCGGTAAGCCTCAGCCAGGCGGGGATCGGCGATCTGCTCGCCTATGGTGCGGGTGTAGAGTTGCTCCGAAGTCTGATGAATGGTGCAGGCGATGCACGGCCCGCGCGGCTCCAGACGGTCGGCCAACGCGGAAACCGGCCCGCCCGCCCCCCCGCCCAGCAGACGAGCCAAACCGGAACGTGCCGCCCCGCCCGGATCAGACGCGTCCAGGTCGCGTAACAACTGGCGCAGCGCCCCGGCGTAGTACGTGCCGATGTTCAGCAGCGCCCCTTTGAAGCTCTCGGCCATCTGCCAGGCATGGGCGTTGCACAACCCGCGCGAAGCCTGAAAACGCTCGTGGCTCTCCGGGAATTTGTAGCCCTCAAAGAGCAGCGAGTGGATGTACTTCTCCACGTCACGGCGCATCAGGCGGCACACTGGACAGCCTGGCTTCCTGAACGCTTCAGCCAGGTCGAACAAACTCAGAGGAGTGCTCATAGCAAACTCGCTTTGTGCCGGCGGCACACTGGACAGCCTGGCTTCCTGAACGCTTCAGCCAGGTCGAACAAACTCAGAGGAGTGCCCATAGTAAACTCGCTTTGTGCCAACGGCACACCGGCCAGCCCGGCTTCCTGAACGCTTCAGCCAGGTCGAACAAACTCGGAGGAGTGCTCACAGCCTCAGCCGCCCCGCCCCCAGCCGCCAGGCCAGGGCGCTATAGCGCTGCGCGATGTGGCCGTTGCGCACAGCGATGGCAATTGCCTTGCGCGTCCCGACCAGGACAACCATCCGCCGCGCCCGCGTCACGGCGGTATAGAGCAGGTTGCGCTGGAGCATCATGTAGTGCTGGGTGAGGATGGGCATGACCACCACCGGATACTCGCTGCCCTGGCTCTTATGCACCGAGATCGCATAGGCGTGCACCAGTTCATCGCACTCCGACCAGTCGTAAGTCACCAGCCGATCCTCCATGCGCACGATCAGCGACTGCTCGTCGAAGTCAATGGCCTGCACCCGCCCGATATCGCCGTTGAAAACCTCTTTGTCGTAGTTGTTGCGCACCTGCATCACTTTGTCGCCAGCACGAAACAGGCGGCCCATGATCCAGCGTTCGGCGGGACGGCCCCGTGGATTGAGCGCCTCCTGCAGGGCCTGGTTCAGTGCCGCCACGCCAGCCAATCCGCGATGCATCGGCGCCAGCACCTGCACATCCTCCAGCGGGTCAAAGCCAAAGCGCTCCGGCAGGCGGTTGCGCACGATGTCCACCACCAGCGCCGCCGCGGTTTCCGGGTCTTCAGCCCCAAAAAAGAAGAAGTCTTCGCCCTCGTTGCGCGTATCGGGTTGCTCGCCGTGATTGATCCGGTGGGCATTGCGGATGATCAGGCTGCCGCCCACCTGGCGGAAGATCGTCTCCAGTCGCGTGACCGGGATCGCGCCACTACGGATAAGATCGCGCAGGACATCCCCCGCCCCCACACTGGGAAGCTGGTCGGCATCGCCAACGAGCAGCAAGTGCGTTTCCGGAGCGATGGCCTTGAGCAGGTGGTAGAACAGCGGCAGATCGATCATGGATGCTTCGTCCACGATGATCATGTCGGCGTCAAGCGGGTTTTCTTCGTTATAGGCAAAGCCTTCCGCCGGGCTGTAGCCCAGCAGACGGTGGATGGTCTGGGCGGGCTGGCCGGTCGTTTCGCTCAGGCGCTTGGCCGCCCGGCCAGTCGGGCTGCACAGCAGGAAGTTGTGGCCGGTCCTCTGCAGGGCGGCGATGACCGTCTTCATGGTGAAGGTCTTACCCGTACCGGGGCCGCCAGTCAGGATGCTGACCTTGCTGCTGAGCGCCTGGCGGACAGCGCCGCGCTGCTGCCCGGTCAGCGCCAGCGGTGATTCCGCCCCCAGCGCCGCCAGGAACGGCCCCCAGTGTACCGAACCCAGATCGGCCAGGCGGCTATCCGGCGCATCAAGCATCTGGCGCAGCCGCCGGGCCACGCCCACTTCGGCGTGGTAAAGCGCCGGCAGGTAGACGGCCTCCTTCTCCCGGCCAGCCATATCCGGGACCATGTCGATCGCGATCTCGTCAGCGGCGTGCAGGCGGTCGATGGCCGCCTCGATGCCATCCGCTGCGCCCTCCAGCCGCAGCAATTCGCCCGCCAGCCGGACCAGCTCCGGACGCGGCAGGAAGACATGCCCGTCATTGGTGGCCTCGTTGAGGGCATAGATCACGCCCGCCGCCATGCGGTGCGGCGAATCTTCCGGCAGGCCCAGATCGCGAGCAATCTTGTCGGCGGTCAGGAAACCAATGCCCCAGATGTCGCGGGCCAGTCGGTAGGGATTCTCCTGCACTTTGTGGATGGCCTCATCGCCGTAGGTTTTGTAGATTTTGATCGCCAAGCCCGTGGAGATACGATGGCCCTGCAAAAAAAGCATGACCTCCTTGATCGCCTGTTGTTCCGCCCAGGCGCGGGCGATCATTTGCATCCGTTTCTGGCCCACATCTGGCACTTCCAGCAAACGCTCCGGATCGCGGTCGAGTACGCTGAGCGTGTCCAACCCGAAGTAATCGACGATTTTCTCGGCGGTGCGCGGCCCGATGCCCTTGATCAGGCCGCTGCCCAGGTAACGGCGCATCCCCTCGATGGTCGCGGGCATGATCTGCCGCACACTTTCCGCCCGGAACTGGTGACCGTAACGGGCATCTTCCACCCACTGGCCGTCGAACTCCACCGACTCGCCGGGCTGCAGTTCCGGCAATTCCCCGACCACCGTGATCAGGCCATCGCGGGACATGCCCAGCCGGGGCTGCTCCGGCTTCATGCGCAGGACCGTGTAGCCATTTTCCGCGTTGTAGTAAGTGACACGCTCAACCGTACCCTTAAGCAGTTCACCCATCGCCATTCACCACACTACTGCCGTCCATCGATCCGTCTATCCCGTTGTCTTCATCCCCGCCGCGATGCCGTTAACCGTGGAGAGCGCCAGTTCCAGCAGGGCGCTGCGCTGGCCGGATTCCGTCGCCGGGTCGCGCAGGGCGCGCAGCAGCGCCACCTGGATGAAGTTCAGCGGGTCCACATACGGGTTGCGGCGCTCGATGCTATGCTGGATCACCGGCGAGTGATCAAGAAGGCGCTGCTGCCCGATGATGCGATTGACGTACTGGCAGGCGCGCTCATGCTCGGCAGTGATCGCGCTGAATACCCGCGCCCGCAGAGCGCCGTCGGTCACCAGTTCCGCGTACCGCTCGGCAATGCCCATGTCAGCCTTGGCCAGGTCAAGTTCCACGTTGTCCAGCAGCGCGGCAAAGAACGGCCACTCGCGGTACATCTCCACCAGCAACGCCAGCCCGCCCTCCTCTCCGGCACAGAAAGCTTCCAGCGCCGTCCCGATGCCATACCAGCTGGGGATGATTGCCCGGCTCTGCATCCAGGAGAACACCCAGGGAATGGCGCGGATAGCCTCAAAGCCGCCGGCTGGCGTCCGCCGTACCGGACGGGAGGCAATTGGCAGGTGGGGCAGTTGCTCGATCGGCGTGGCCTGCCGCCAGTAGTCCAGGAAGCCGGGCGTCTCGTAAACCAGGGCGCGATAGGCGCGGCGGCCCTCCTCCGCCAGAGTGTCCATCGCCGCCGCCCAGGCCGGCCTGACTTCCACCTGGGCCTGGCCGCCCGTTGCCAGCAATGCCGCGTGCAACACCTGGTGCAGGTGGCGGCGAGCGATTGCGGCGTTGCTATAACGGTAGGCAATGACCTCTCCCTGCTCGGTGATCTTAATCGGGCCACGCATCGCCGCTGGCGGCTGGGAAAGGATGGCCCGGCTGGTTGGCCCGCCGCCCCGCCCGATGCTCCCGCCGCGCCCATGAAACAACTCCAGCAGCACGCCGCGCTCCCGGCATAGTTCCGCCAGAGCGCGCTGGGCGGAGTACAGCTGCCAGTTGGAAGCAAAGTAGCCACCATCCTTGTTGCTGTCGGAATAGCCGAGCATAACCTGCTGACGGCGCCCGCGTCCCTCGAGATAGCGGGCGTAGGCCGGGTTGTCGAACAACGCCGCCACAACCTCCGCCGCGCCCCGCAGATCGTCGATCGTTTCGAACAGCGGAACCAGATCGACCTGCCCGGCCACGCCAACCTCGGCGGCAAATAGCAGCATGGTCAGCCCGTCGCTGGGCGCTTCCGAACGGCTGGCGATCACGGTGTCGATCGCCTCTGGGCCATAGCGGCGCTGGGCCTGGGCGATCATGCGCCAGGTGGCGATCACATCGTTGGTCTCCGGCGAAAAGGCCGGTTCCGGCGGGAAGAGCGGTCGCCCGCTGGCGATCTCCCGCGTCAACAAAGCCTGCTTCTCCGCCTCTGGCAGGGTCTCGTAGTCGGCGCTGATGCCATAAGCGCGGAACATCTCAGCCAGTGCGGCGCGATGCAGGCGGGCATCCTGGCGCACCTCCAACGGGGCCAGCCCCAGCCCGAACAGGCGCACCTTCTCGATCAGGCGCTGCAACGCGCCGGAAGCGACATGCCGCCCCCGATTCTGGCGCAGGCTTTCCTGCAACAGGCGCAGGTCATCCAGCAGCGCCGCGCCGGAGGGGTACCCGTCGGCGGCCAGGCGATCGTGGATCAGGGTCAGCTTCTGGCGGTACAGTTCGCCGGGATAGCGACGTTCCAGGGTGTCGCTGACCGGAATAGAATAGCGCAGAAACGTGGAGACCGGGGCTTCATCGGTGGATTGAGTCAGGTGGTCGCGCAGGAAGGCGATCTCGCCCAGGTAGACGCTCCGCGCCGCCTCCCGCAGCGCCGCCAGCGTGCGCAGAGTCACCTCCGGCGTGACGTTGGGGTTGCCGTCCCGGTCGCCGCCGATCCATGAAGCATAGCGCAGGATCGGCGGCAGGTCGTCCCAGGCTGCGCCGGGGTAAGCCGCCGCCAGCGCCGCCCGCAGGTCGGCCATCACCTCGACCACCACATCCATGATCACCGCGGTCAGAAAGTACAGGCCAAAATCCACCTCGTCCATGACCGTCGGGGAAATCGCCCGCGTCAGGCGGGTCTGCCACAGTTCCTCGATCTCCTCAACCAGCGCCGCTTCCAGGGTGCGCTCCTCGCGGGGGAGCAGCCGCTGCCGGTCGCGGTAGGCCATCAGCCCGGCGATCTGGCGTAGCTTGAGCAACACCTCCTTACGCTTGGCTTCGGAAGGATGAGCTGTCAGCACAAAGCGCACCCGCAGCCGCCCCAGTAATTCGCGCACGGCGTCCGCCTCCAGCCCGGCCCCGCGCAAAACACCGATGGCCTCCTCCACCGACTCGTGCAGGCTACCCGCCGCCTCCCGTGCCTGCAGGACGCGAATACGCTGCTGATCTTCGGCGATGTTGATCAACTGGAAGTAGTGGCTGAAGGCTTTGATCAGGATGCGCAGCGCTTCCGGGGACTGGGCTTCAATGGTCGCTGTGAGCATTCGGAGCGCATCCGGATCGTCGGTGCGGCGGGCCTTGGCGGCCAGCCGCACCCGCTCTACCAGGGCGAAAGCTTCCTCACCGTGCTGCTCGCGGATAACCTGGCCGAGCAGGTCGCCGAGCAGATGAATGTCGGCGCTCAAAGGTGTCTGCAGCGATCCGGGCCTGGTCGTCGCCATCCATCCCACTCCTAGACCGTGACCTGCCGGACCCACTCGCGGCAGTAACGCACGGCCTCATCGAGTTCCCAGCGCTGGATCGTCCGCCCCCGGAAGGCATCGGCGATCGGGGTCAGCAGGACCGCCGCCCGCGGGTTAGCGGGACGCTGTTCCGCCAGCCACAGCTCGCGCTCCTCCGGCGGCATAATCAGCAAGGTAGCGCATGCCTCCTCAAACAGGCGCACCATCCAGCGGTACCCCCACAATAGCACCTGCCCGCCCGGAGCCAGATGGCGGAGGGAGAGGTTGCGCAGGCGGTTGATCGATGGCAGCAGGGCGGCGTCCAGGCGCTCCCAGGTATCGAGGAAGATCGTGTCGTAGCCGCCCGGTTCGGCCCTGGCCAGGAAAGTCTCGATATCACCCACCAGAAAGCGTAGCTGTACCCCTCGCTCGGCCATAACTTCCTGCAACATCGGCCCAACCACCTTGAGGACGATCGGGCTACGCTCGATGATGGTGAAAGAAGCCGCGCCAGTCACATACTGCGGGTAGAGGCCCAGCCCTGCCCCACCGACCAGTATATGTCCCTGCGAGCGCCTGGCGTTGTTGTACATCATCATCCGTTCCTGCGGCGTGTCGGACATCCACAGCACGCCTGCCGGATCAAACAGGCCACGCACGTCCAGCGGCGGGTCCAGCTGGTAAGACTGCCCGAAGACATCGATCTGCTCGACAAACTCCCGCACCACCCGGTAGCCGCTTTCATAGTCGCCCACCGGCACCTGCCGCACGGGGATGCGCAGCCAGTCCAGCGTCCATACGGCGTCGTCAAAATCGGGATCAAATCCGGCGCTCACGGGTACCCTCATCCGGTCAGGACCACCCTGCGGGTGGCTGCAATGGCTTCAAAAGGTATACAGATTATCCTCTATCGGGTGCCGAATTGCACACGCCGACCTGCCCCCCGCCTGTTCTTCAGACCGCGCCGACACAGGCGATCGTCTGCGGGCCTTCCGGCAGGACGGCGATGCGTGCGCCCGGCCCGTAGCGGGCCGCCAGGTCGCTCACCAGCGCCGGGATGTCATGGCAGGGTTGCAGCAGGGCGTCACGCACCTGCGTATCGGTCAGGCCGTCTGAGTAGACGTATACATCGGCCTTGAGCTGAACCAGTGCCTGAATCTGAGCCTGCCACTGATCCTGACGCGGCGGGTCGAAGGCGCGCACCATCGCCAGCACATTCGCCGGGCTGCCCGCCGAGCGCAGCAGTTCGCCGTACAGCCCATGATCGGGGATGCCATCCGCGCAAGCCGCGGCAATGATGATCGCCCCGCCCGGCCTGACAATCCGGGCCGCCGCGCTCATACCCTTGACTGACTGGTAAAGGCTCTGGTCGAGTGGATAACCGGCATTGGTGGTAATGACGACATCGAACGGAGCCGCCACCGGAACCAGCGCCGACTGGCGGAGAAAAGCGATCCCGGCGTCATGGGCGGTGGGCAGCGCCCCGGCGAACACTCCGGTGATGGCCTGATCGCGGTTGAGTGTCACATTGAGCAGAAAGTTCGGCCCCACCCGTTGCGCGGCCTCCCGCGCTTCCTCCCAGATCGGGTTGCCGTAGCTGACACCCCACGTGGCACCCGGATCGTCAATCATCCCGGCGTCATGGTTACCCAGGACGGTCTGCAAGCCAGCCATACCGGGCATCAGCGCCTTGCCGCCCCCAGAAAACCCGGCGAAGAAGTGTGGCTCGATGAACCCGGTCAGGATTCTGAAATCAGCAGCTACAACCTCCCGGTTGATCCACAACTCGTGTCCGCGCGAGGTCTGCCCCAGGTAACGCTGGGTCGACGGATCAAAGGCATTGTTCTGGATAATACGGTAGCGGCTGACGATCACCGGCCCCAGCAAGCGCACCAGTTCTTCCGACGTATTGGGGCGGTGCGTACCCAGCGCATTACACAGCACGATCTGCTCAGGGGGGACATGGGCGATAGCCTCCAGCACTGCCGGAAGGATCAGATGATTGGGCGTCGGGCGGGTGATGTCGCTGAAGATGATCGCCACGCGGTCAGAGGCCCGGACGCACTCTCGCAGCGGCGGCGATTCCAGCGGCGCGGCCAGCGCCGCCCGCAGCGCCGCCTCCGACTCCGCCAGGGCCGGGACAAAGTGTGGCTCCAGCACAGTCACGTCAAGCGCGTCCGGCAGATCAAGCCACAGGCCATCGACACCGTAAGCCAGTTTGATGCGCATCGCGTCCCCCTGCCAGCCCCTCTAGTTCGCAATTCTAATGGAGCACGGACGACTCGCCGATTCTCACGGATTAAAAATGCACCTTTCATTTGTGCTGATCCGTGCCTGAAGAATCCGTGCGCCACTGCCTGTCAAAAGAATACCAGCAAGTTGCCGTACCCCGAATCGCTCCCCATCGAAGCAATCAGATTCGTGCCACCAGGGTCGTTTTGTCCGATAATCATAACCACGATGGCGCTACTATGACACACTTGAGAACACCGTTGCCGGAGAAAGGTTCACCGGATGGTTAGAGCCCGTTCCCTTTGCTGCCCTGGGAGATTCCTGCCGCTGATCCTGCTGATCCTGGCGCTGCTGCCAGGGATGACAACAGCTCAGGGCGATCCGTGCGGGATGATTCCGCCTCGCCTGGCGATCGGCACCTACGCCCGCACCACCGCCGCCGAAGGCCAGACCCTGCGCCTGCGGGTTACACCCGGCTTGGGCGCGGCCAGTGTCGGGCGGCTGGCCGGTGATACGCAGGTACGGGTGATAGCCGGGCCGATCTGCGCCGACGGCTTCCGCTGGTGGCAGGTTGCGGCAACCGAAGGGCTGACTGGCTGGGCAGCGGAAGGTCAGGATCGTGTTTACTACCTGGAACCGGTACGTCTGCCCGCCCCCTCCCCTGACCCGGCGGATATCACCTGTGCCCTGGCTCTGCCCCCGCCGGGCGAAGTTGGCAAGCAACTGCGTGTAACCCATGTCGGCGCCCCATTGGCAGCACGGGTGCTCCCGGAGGCGGGGGCGGCCCTGCGCGGGCGCTGGGAGGCAGACAGCCTGCTTACCATCGTGGCCGGACCGCTCTGCCGTGGCGGAAGCTGGTGGTGGCGCATCATCCAGCCGGATGGGCAACCCGCCTGGATCGTTGCCGGGGATAGCGTGCAGCATTACGTCGCAGTCGTAACGCCAACCCCAACACCACTTCCAACCGCTACTGCCACCCCAACACTCACCGCTACCGTCACAGCAACACCCAGCCCAACGCCCCGCCCGACCGCCACACCGACACCCTCGGTCACCCCAACACCCCGGCCAACCCTCACCGCCCGCCCGACGCTCACGCCCTCTCCGACGCTTGATACGTTGTGCCTGACTGTCCCTCCTCCCCGGCTGCGCCCCGGCCAGGAAGGCCGTGTATCTACGGCTGTCGACGGTCTACGGCTGCGCCTGCTGCCAGCAATCGGCGCTGGCGAGATCGGTCTGCTGCGTTCCGGGGCAACCTTCACCGTTCTGGATGGCCCGCTGTGCAACACCGGCTACTACTGGTACCGCCTGGCGTTACCAACGGGCGTAAGCGGCTGGGCGGCGGAAGGCACATCAGGCGTTTACTGGCTGGAACCGGCCAGCCCACCTGGAGTTAGCGTTGGAACGGTTTTTCCGGGTCGCTAGAGGGGGATACCGTCTGCAACTTCTGACCACCTGCGGCGTATAGCATAATGTACCGACATGCGCAGTCGGGCATCATCAGGCTGCCAATTCATCAAGTGGGGGAAATCCATGGCTAACCAACAACGCGGCTACCGTTCACTTTTCTGGCCGATCGCGCTGATCAGCGTGGGCCTGATCTGGCTGCTGGGCAACATCGGCGTCCTGGGAGCCGCTAATCTGCAAGTGCTGTTCCGTATCTGGCCGATCTTCGTGATCGCTATCGGCCTTGATCTGCTGATTGGCCGTGGGTCGCCCGTCGTTGGCGCGGCAATCGCCCTCGGCACAATCGCCCTGGCCGTCGTCCTGATGTTCGCCGGGCCGTCGCTGGGCCTGGTCACCCTGCCGGAGATCAAGCAGGCGTCCTTTAGCGAACCGCTGGGGGAGGCCACCGCCGCCGATATTCAGCTCAACCTGTCGGTGGGCAAGGTGACGGTCGACACCCTGAGCGATTCCACCAACCTGATCGAAGCTGATCTCAACTACGTCGGCGAGATCGACTTCCGCGCTCAGGGCACAACGCGCAAGAGCATCAGCCTGAGCCAGACGGGGGAGGTCACCAACATCAGCACCTGGCCGTTCGCTCCTCTGTTCCCCGGCGACGACTCGCTGGAGTTACGCTGGGATATCCGCCTCAGCCCGGAAGTACCGCTGGCGATCACCGTTCATGGCGGCGTCGGGGAAGCCCGCCTGGCGTTGGATGGCCTGCAGATCAGCGCCCTGACTGTCGATGGCGGCGTGGGGGAAATGACCATCGATCTGCCGACCGGCGACGCCTATGAGGTCACACTGAATGGTGGTGTGGGCGAATTCCGCGTCAACGTGCCGCAGGGCGCTACACCGACAATCCGGATCAAGGGCGGCGTGGGCGGCTTCACCGTGGACGTGCCGGAGGGCGTCGCCCTGCGGTTGGAAGCTGATACCGGCCTCGGTGAGGTCAGTATCGCGGGCAATGTGCCCCAGATTCGGGATGATGACAACAACCAGGTCTGGGAGACCCCCGATTACGCCACCGCTACGCAGCGCATCCTGATCATCTTCCAAGGCGGCGTCGGCGGCCTGACTGTCCGCTAGCCTACTGCTTGAGACATCACCAACGGGGCGCTTCCTGTGCCGGAAAGCGCCCCGTTCCTCTGATCCTGGCTCCTGCCGGGCGGCTACTGGCCGCGCAGCAACGGGATCAGGTCTTCGCCCACCACGATCTGGATGTCCTGCACTGTTGCGTTATCGCTGCCGGGCTGGACAGCGGTCACCGGCAACCCGAGCAGGGAAGCCAGCAACCGGGCGGTATAAGGCTTGTTGGTGTAGTCCTTGATCACGGTGTGCGCATAACCAGAACTGGTAGCGTTGCCGATCTCGACGACGTTGAAGCCCCGCGCCTGAAGCCAGTCACGTGCTTCCGCGGCCAGGCCCTGCGTCGTGGTGCCGTTCACCACGCTCAGCGTTGCCGTCTCCGAAGCAGCCAGAGCACGCAGGTCCTCCTGCTCCATCTTCACCGGGTTGAACAGGTCGCTGACCAGCCGCCGCATGGCGTCCCCGCGCAGCCGCAGCACCTGATCGCCGCTGGCGGTAGTTTCAAAGTAGACGTAATTGGCGTCCAGCACGGCCTGGGTGATGTTCTCCTGTGGGATATCCTGAGCCAGCAGGGCCAGACTGACCAGCTGCTCAAATGAGAGCGTGGTTTGAATGTCCTGGCGGGCTGCTTCCCATAGAGCCGGGGCCTGCGCCAGCAAGGCCTGCACCCCGCCCAGGCTCAAAATGCGATCGCGAGCCGCGGTGATCACCTGCTGCTGGCGGCGAGCACGGTCGAAATCGCCGCCCTGCGTATGGCGGACACGGGCGTACTGCAGGAGCTGTTCGGCGTTCATCGGCTGGCAGCCGGGGTCAAAGTGTACAGTCATGATGCCGTAGCTACCGTCAGGATAGGCCTCGTCGTGGATCGTCTCAGTCACGCAGATTTCCACCGGGGCGATCGCCTCCACCGCCCGCAGGAACAGGTCGAAATTGACGCGAATCGTATGGTGGATGCGGATGCCCAGGTTGCGCTCCACCGTCTGGGCGGCCAGGGCGGGGCCGCCACCCGGAAAGTCATACGAATCGCCCAGCGAATTGGCAGTGTTGATCCGGCCCGGCGCAAAGCCGGGGATGCTCACCCACAGATCGCGTGGGATGGAGAGCATCACAGCGCTGCGGCGGACGGGGTCCACGCTAAGCACAATCATAGTGTCCGTGCGGAACGGGCCTTGTTCTCCCCGCCGCTGATCGATCCCCAACAGCAGGATGTTGACCCGGTTCGGGTCAGACCAGGCGCTGTAGCCAGCGGCAGGGTCGACCTGCACTTCGGCGGTAGGTTCCGGCTCACCGCCAACCGCTGTCGGGATGGCGGCAGCGATGGCCGTAGGCGTGGCCTGGGCCACGCTCACCACACCAATCGGCGTTGGGCTGGGACGCAGGCGCAGCGGGTCAAAAGCCGGCAGTGCGGCAATATCGCCCGCCTGGATGGTCAGGAGGCGGACGCCGCCATAGACGGCGACGGCAGCCACAACAGTGAAGATCATCAGCAAGACAACGCCGGCCAGCGCCAGCGGTGGGGAAAGTCGCATACGATTATTGCCTCATGAACCTGAAATGTCGTTGATCCGCCGCGATTATACCGCGCCGGCCCTGGCCGCCCTACACGCCTGCCTTACGCCCGCCTGACGCTATGCAGCTTCACTGCCAGGCCGCCCAGGGGTCGTCCGGGTCGCGCGCCCCGTAGATCACCGTCAGGCGCACCTCATCGATAAAGATCCAGAAGGCATGATCATCGCCATTCAGGCGCAGGCGAGTCCGGAGCGGCAGGCGCAGCCAGGCATAGGCGATGGCCCGCCGTTCCTCCCGCGTCAATTCGCGTAGCAGGCGGTAGTACCAGCGCGGCAGCGACGCCTGTAACGGCTCCACACGGGTGACAGCATAGCTGCTGACGATGATGATCAGGGCCAGCGCCGTGAAGGTCAGCCCGGTCATACTCCCCGGCAGGAGGGGCGAAAGCACCAGGCAGAGCAACCCCAGTGCCAGCAGAAAGCGGGCCAGCGGGTACACGCGGCGCTCCTCCCCATACTCGCGGAAGTGCGCCATCATCGAATCCTTGTAGAACCCCAGCAGAATCGCGCCATAGTAAAAGACAGCAGCCAGCAAGCCTAGCCCGATCAGCCAGACCGAACAGGTCATCAGCACGCCGCCCCCGCGCATCACCCCGCTCCTTCACTGGCACTTGGGGACATGGTACAGCGTTTCGCGGGCCAGCAGGTACAGGTTTTCCGCCGCAGAGTCGACTACCAGACCGCTCAGGTCGCGGAAGCTGAACTCGGATGGAGCGCGATAGCCGCGGATGAACGTCCCGCCCAGGGTGGTTTCGTACATCACCTGGTTGGGCGCATCCAGGATGTAGAAGCCAGGGGAAATCAGGCCGGTGTCCAGGTACATGCTGCTGGCGCTGCCCAGGCTACCGACCGCGCCACTGGGCAGGTTGGAAAACTGGAAGAACTGCGCCTCGCCGCTGTAATACTTGCTGAGGGTACCATCCGACCGCAGGACGTAGACATTGCCGGTCTGGTCGATGGCCATGTCAACGGCATTGCGCAGATCAGGGCGGTTATCGCCGACAAAGTATTCCTCCGGCGCGGCGGGGAAGGTACCGCCTTCCGGCTGGTAACGCCAGATCTGATTGGCAACCGGGTCCAGGATGTACAGGCGGCCCTGCCAGGTCGCGATAGCCACTGGGTCAACCCAGCGGTCAGCCCCCACCAGCGCCTGAGCCGTCGCCGGCGGGAATGTCGGCGAGTAGGTAACCAGCAGCCCCTGCCTGTCCAGGGCCACCAGTACGCTGCCACGAGCTACGCCGGTCTCCGTCAGCCAGTCAATATCCACAAGCTGCCGCACAATGTACTGGCCAACCGCCGCGTTGCGCTGCACCAGAATCTCGCTATCACCGATCACAGCGTTGCCGGCCTGGTTGAGCCGCTCCCGGTAAAGGATGCTGCGGGTGGCGTCCAGCACGTACAGATCGACATCACTGCGCAGGATCGGGCCACGCAACCGCGCCCCCGGCTCGTAACGCTGCAGCGGCACCATCGGACAGCGCACGATCTGGCCGAAGGCATCCAGCCGCCGCTGCGCTTTCTCCCGGATGCTGACCAGCAGCGGGTCATCCGGGCGACGCGGCAGGCAACGGTTGGTCACCTCCAGCACGCCAAACCAGGCTTCCTGAGCGCGCTCCGGGCTGCTCTGCTCCACCAGCTCTGCTGCACCGGCGGCTTCCTGCGCCTGGGAAAGGCAGCGCTCAAAGGCTGTCTCGTCGCGGGTATTGAGCGAATAAGCCACCACCAGCAGCACCACCGCCACCGGGATCAGCACCGCCGCGCTGGCCGCGATCGGCGTCGGCAGCGAAGGCGGACGGCCCGGCTCCGGTTCCGGCAACAGGTGGTTCAGGGCGCGGCGCAGGGCATGCAGGGCGGCCACGATCTTCACCATACCCCGCTGCAACAGGCGCAGGAGGCGCTGGCCCAGCCGCAGGCGCAGGGTACGTCCTTCCTGCTGAAGTTCATCCAGGCGCGGACGCACTGCCGCCGCCGCTTCCACCAGCGAGTCCTGAGGCGCACGGCTGCGCCGCCACAGGCGGGACGACCCTCGCCCGGTCGCCGGAGGTTCCGCTACAGGACCCGGCGGTGGCTCTTCCACCGGCGCAGTTTCGACCGCCAGCGGGACCGGTTCCCCCGGCGGCACGAACTGCAGGACCATCGCCGCCGCCTCCACCAGGGTATGCTCCTTGAGACGGTTGACTGTGGCCTGAACGTTGCCGCGCTGCCCGGCCCCGGCCAGCGCTTCCCGGCCCAGGTGCAGCACGCTGCTGCTGGCCAGCGCCAGCACATCGCCCGCTTCAATCACGTAACGGGTGACCTGAAAGAAGGGTTGCGCCGCCTGGCCGAGCGGCTGCGCCCCGCTGGCCGCGCGGACATCCTCTGGAAAGGCACGCAGGCCGCCCGCCTGCCACAGCAACGCCGCCGCCCCATCCGTGCGGGCGACGTACACCTCCTGCTGACGCAGCACCAGGCAGATCGCATGCGCGTAAAACGGCTGTTCCGGGTGGCGGGTGTTGTGTTGCAGCAGATTATCATTGAGCGTCGTTAACACACGCTGCAGCCCGACAGTCACGCCGCCCTCGCTCTCAAAATAGCGAGCTGCCGCCCAGCGGGCCAGTTGCTCGTAGAACACCGGGCGGGCTGCCCGCCCGCTCTGGGGCAAGACCAGCACAAAAAACGCATCCCGCTCCCGGTTGCGGGCTGTGTTGCGTGGAGCAAGCTGGATCAGGGCGCCGGGCGGCGGCGCATTGACCGGCCGCCCGCCCACAAAATGCAGGTGGCTGACTAACGCTTCAAAATCCTGGGTCATAGATCGCTATCACACCGGGCCAGAGGCGCAGAATGCGCCCGGGGCCACGCGCTCGATCACAGGCGCATTCGGCAGCCCCCCGGCACGCGCAGCCACAGGCTGACAGCGAGGGAGTGCGGTTTCCCATTGTAGCGGAAAGGGGCAGGTCTTGCTAACGGCCGTGAACGCCAGAGGCAGAAAAAGAGACGGGAGGCCGGAAGACCAGGAGATCAGGAAGCCAGGGGCAAGGGCAGGGATGCCAGGCAAACGGATCGCTGGCGAGCGTTACCCGCCCTCTGCTTCCTCACGGTATGCCCTCACGCTCCCAACAGGAAAACAAGGCGCCAACAGGCCAGCAAACAACAGCGGCTCCGGGTTTGGCCTCTCCGGAGCCGCTGCTATTCTCTTCAGTCTTATCTGGCCGGTCAGGTGGAAGGTTGCGGCTCGCCCGCGCTTTCCGGCTGTACTTCGCGGAAGGTCAGCTCGCCAGCCTGCTCATCGTAGTCAATGAGCACCGTGCCGCCCAGGGTGTACTGCCCACTCAGAATGAAATCGGACAGACGGTCTTCCACCAGGTTGGTGATCACCCGCCGCAGGGGCCGCGCACCATACTCCGGGTCAAAGCCCTCGCGGGCCAGGAACGCCTTGGCGGCGTCGGTCACTTCCAGGTTGAGCGCGTGTTCCTTCACGCGCTGGCGCACCTCGTCCAGCCGCAGATCGACGATCTTGGTGATGTCTTCCTTGCTCAGGGCACGGAAGACGATCACCGCATCAAGGCGGTTGAGAAATTCGGGGCGGAAGGCGCGGCGGAGCTGCTCCATCAGCGTCTTGCGCATAGCTTCGTAGCCCTGCTCTGCTTCCTTCTGCTCGTCCGCCGTTGGCAGGCCAAAGCCCAGCGACGGGCCTTTCTTGATCGTATCTGCACCGATATTGCTGGTCATGATGATCAGGGCATTGCGGAAGTCCACCGTGCGCCCGCGAGCGTCGCTTAGATGGCCTTCTTCCATGATCTGGAGGAGCATGTTGAAGGCTTCTGGATGCGCCTTTTCGATCTCGTCAAAGACGACGATGCTGTAGGGACGGCGGCGGATGGCTTCCGTCAGCTGACCGGCTTCTTCGTAGCCGACATAGCCGGGCGGCGCTCCGACCAGACGGGCCACATTGTGGCGCTCCATGAACTCGCTCATGTCGAGCTGGATCAGGGCGTCCTCACTGCCAAAGAGGAACTGGGCCAGAGCCTTGGTCAACTCGGTCTTACCGACGCCCGTCGGACCCAGGAAGATGAACGACCCAATCGGGCGGCGCGGATCCTTCAGCCCGGCGCGGGCGCGGCGCACTGCCTTACTGATCGCCTGGATAGCTTCCTCCTGGCCGATGATCCGCTGACGAAGGGCGTCTTCCATGTGCAGCAGACGCTCGCTTTCCTCGCCAGCAATCTGTGTGACCGGGATGCCGGTCAGCATAGAGACCACCTCGGCGATGTCCTCCGCCGTCAGGCGGGAGCGACCGGTTTCCGGATTCCAGTGGCTGCGGTAGCCTTCATATTCCTTCTCCAGGTCGGCCAGTTCCTTGCGCATGGCGGCAAGCTGTTCTTCCGTGTAATCGTCCGGGTAGTTGAGGTCTTCCCGCAGGTCATTGATGCGCGCTTCCAGCTTGCGCACACGCATCGATTCCGGACTCTTGTACATCCGCACACGGGCCGAGCCTTCGTCCACCAAGTCGATGGCCTTGTCCGGCAGGAAGCGATCGGTGACATAGCGGGCGCTTAGGTGCGCGGCGGCACTGATCGCCTCGTCGGTGATCTCGACGGTGTGATGCTCCTCAAAATTGGGCCGCAGGCCCTGCAGGATGCTGATCGTCTCCTCAATTGTCGGCTCATCCACGTTGACCGGCTGGAAGCGCCGCTCCAGCGCCGCATCGCTCTCGATGTGCTTGCGGTACTCGTCGAATGTCGTGGCGCCAATGCATTGCAGTTCGCCGCGTGCCAGCGCCGGTTTGAGGATGTTGGCCGCGTCAACGCTGCTGCCCGCCGAGCCAGCGCCAACCAGCATGTGCACCTCATCGATGAAGAGGATGCTATCGGAGGACTTCAGTTCCTCGATCACCCGCTTGAGCCGTTCTTCGAACTGGCCGCGGTACATCGTGCCGGCCACCAGGCTGCCGACATCGAGCTGCAGGACGCGCTTACCTTCCAGCGAGCGCGGAGTCTCGTGGTTGACGATCCGCTGAGCCAGCCCTTCAACGATGGCCGTCTTGCCGACGCCCGGTTCGCCAATCAGGGCGGGGTTGTTCTTGTTGCGGCGGCTGAGGATCTGGATGACCCGTTCGATCTCCATATCGCGCCCGATCACCGGGTCCAGTTCCCCGGCCTCGGCTTTGGCCGTCAGGTCGGTAGCCAACTGGTCCACCAGCGGGGTCTTGCTCTCCCCGCTACGCCGCTTGGCCGGGCGGGTTTCGGGGGCATTGAGACCGGGCGGTGTGCTGGCGGAACTGCTGCTGGCGCTGCCGGCGCTTTCAGAGGAGCTACGGCGGGGCAACGACGGGGAGGAGCTATCCTGCAACACCCGCCGGGTGTGGCGCTTGATCTCCTCCGGGCTAACGCCCAGCCGCTTGAGCACGTCAATCGCCACACCTTCTTCCTGGCGGACAAGACCCAGCAGGAGGTGCTCCGTGCCAATATAATGATGTTCCAGGCGGCGCGCCTCGTCCACCGCCAGTTCCAGCACGCGCTTGGTCCCCGGTGAAAGGTCCAGCCGTTCATCCGGGCTGGTACGCTTGCCCGCCTGGGTCATCCGCATCACCAGGTCTTCGACCCGGCGCGGGTCCAGACCCAGGTCGCGCAGGACGCGACCGGCCACTCCCCCCTCTTCGCGGATCAGGCCCAGCAGCAAATGCTCCGTGCCGATATAGTTGTGCTGCATCCGCTCAGCTTCATCCTGGGCCAAACTCAGCACACGGCGGGCGCGCTGAGTAAAACGTTCCATACTATTCTTGGACATGGTCTGTCCTCCATCCCCTCATCCTGCTTACTGCTGGCAGCGCCTGGTCACCTGTTACCTCAACACCTGAAACCCGAAACGTGCGATAACGACCGATCTGATCCATCCCCATCACTGCCGGGATTGGATCGTATACTTTACCCCATCACAGCGATCAACACCATAGATATTGTGAAAGAAACGCGGCAGAAAACGACAGAGCAGCTCAGGAGCGATGCACCACGCAGCAACCGGCTTTATCTCCCCAGGCAAGGGCGGCCCATGTTTGCGACAGCACCACACCGTGCCAATGAACCTCGCTCCGGAACCCCATCACTGTCACCACCATTATACACAAAGAACGGGAAAAACCCCGCTTTTACGAGCAGGGTTATCCATTTTTATCGAACTCTAAGCCGGCGCCCATCACGCGCTCAGGAAACGTCAGGACTCCGTGTCCTCTTCCGGCCCGGTGGCTTCGTCTGCCGGGGTATCCGCCACCGGAGGAGTCTGATCATTGTTGTACGTGGCCAGGTCGATTTCCAGGTAATCCACCGCGTTGACCTGCTTGAGGCTGAGGCCCATGCGGCGCTGCGCCCGGTCGATCTTGACGATGCGCAGGGTCAGCACCTCATTCTCGTTGACGACCTCGCGCGGGTGCCCCACGCGGTGATCGGCCAGTTCGGAGATGTGGATCAGGCCCTCGATCTCTGGCGCGCCTTCCAGGCAGGCAAAGGCGCCAAATTTGGTCAGCTTGGTGATCGTGCCCCTGACCAGCTGGCCGACCCGGAAGTTCTTGACCACCTCATCCCAGGGATCGGTTTCCAGCGCCTTCATGCTCAGGCCAATGCGACGGCGCTCCCGGTCTAGACTGATCACCTTCACCCGGACTTCATCGCCCACCTTGACGATCTCGTCCGGGCGGGTGACATGCTTCCAGGACATCTCCGTCAGGTGCACCAGGCCGTCAGCCCCGCCAAGATCGACAAAGGCGCCAAAATCAGTCAGGCTCACCACGCGACCCGTCCGTACCGAACCCACTTCCAGTTTATCCAGCAGGTCAGCCTTACGCTGGTCGCGCCACTCTTTGATGGCCGATCGTTCGGAGAGGATCAGGCGGTTGCGGGCGCGGTCAACCTCGACCACTTTGACCACGATATCATCGCCGATCATGCTGCCCCAGCGCTCCATCGGGCTTTCGCCCGCGGCAGCCTGACGACGCTCTTCGCTGACCTGGCTGGCCGGGACAAAGCCACGCACGCGGCCAAAGCGGACGATCAGGCCACCCTTGTTATAGCCGGAAACCTTGCCGTGGTACAGGCGCTGACTTTCTGCATACTCCTGAGCCTCACGCCAGTCATGTTCCTCCAGCGCGCGGGTGAGGGAGAGAACGGCCTGGTTGTTGCGATTGGACGGGTTGAGGACATAGACCAGCACATTCTTGCCGATCTCCAGATCGTCCAGCGCCTTACGATCCATACGGCCCAGCTCACGGCCGGACACAATGCCGATGACACCATCCTCAAGCTCAACAATGATCTCGGTCGGCGAGCGCTGGATTACCCGGCCTTCCACGATATCGCCACGCTTGAGCTTGCCCTCCTCCTCGCCGGAGGGAGCTTCCCCTGGCTCTGCCTCAGCCGCTTCTCCCTCGTCAGCCGGGGTGCTTTCCGGTACGGGGGCGCCTGCTTCAGTGGCGACCGTGGCTTCGGCAGGTTCCGCACTGCTGGACTCAGGCTCAGCAGGCTGCGGCAGTGGCATCTCTTCAACTGGCGCGGTAGCTGGCTCCTCCTCAGGCTGCGCGGGGACTTCGCTGGTGACATCAGCCTCCGGCTGAACCGGTTCAAGATCAGGGACTGATGACACGTCATTCGACGGGGCGAGATTCTCAGGCATATACGACACTCCAGGGGCGGAATCGGGCAACGTCAAAATTATACCATCGTAATGCAAGTACGATCAAACACGGCCTAAGCAGCCCAAGCAGTAGGGCAATCGCATGTGAAACTCTAATGTAGGACAATGGCAGCCAAACGACAAGGAGGCGCATTCTCTCAAGGCAAATGCGACTCAGCGAAACGAGCGGGCGTGAGCATGCCGAGTGAGAGATGGGGGCGCCGGTGGTGATAGTAGTCGAGAAAAGCATCGGCATACTGCTGGGCCAGCTCCAATTCATCGCCCCGGAACTTGAGAGCGCCAAACTCCTCACGGCGCAGCGTGCCGTTGAAGGCTTCAATGAAAGCCTGTTCGTTCTTCTTGTAAGCCCGCGCGATACGATGCTGATCCGCCCAGCGATGCATGCCCTCAGCGCACTCGGCT
>JABLXG010000018.1 GCA_013178165.1 Anaerolineae bacterium | reverse complement strand
CACTCGGCGTCCTTTCTTCGCCTGCTTGAAATAGGCCACATAGCCCCGAATGCCCCGCATCCGAATGCCTTTGAGCCAGCGATAGATCGTCGCCCGATGCTTCCCCAGCTGCTCAGCAATCTCATCCACCCTGTGCCCGACTCTCTTCAATTCCCATGCCACTTGAATCTGTGTTATAGTGTCCATCGTGCGGCTCCTGTGATTGGGTTGTTTGTCTCGCAACCACAACAACTTTATCACGGAGTCGCATTTCTATTGAGAATACTGCG
>JABLXG010000017.1 GCA_013178165.1 Anaerolineae bacterium | reverse complement strand
CTCAAACAGGATAAATCCGTCAAAGTGGGTATCGCGGCCAAACGCAAGATGGCCGGCTGGGACAATGACTATCTATTCCGCGTGCTATGCCCAGATTAGAGAAGCACATGCGATTGCCCTACCCAAGCAGCCAGCACCAACCCGCCGTTGCTGGAGCGCGACACCGTGCGGTATAATCGCCCCAACAATAAAAGCGATGAGTTTCTACTAAAAACACAGGCGGAACGGAACTACAACACCAGCATGGAACGAACAGCCATCTACCCTTTCACCGCGATTGTCGGCCAGGAACGTATGAAACGCGCGCTCATCCTCAATGCGGTCAATCCACGCATCGGTGGCGTGCTCATCCGCGGGGAGCGCGGCACGGCCAAATCCACCGCTGCCCGCGCTCTGGCTGCCCTGCTACCAGAGGAAACGGTCGTCGCCACGTGCCGCTTCGGCTGCGACCCGCACCACCCGGAGCACTTCTGCGACGAATGTCGTGAACGGGCCAGTCGCGGTGAAGAGCTGCCGGTCGCGCTGCGCCGCACCCCCTTCGTAGACCTGCCGGTCAGCGCCACCGAGGATCGCGTCGTCGGCACCCTGGACATCGAAAAAGCCATCCAGAAAGGTGAGCGGCACTTTGAACCGGGTGTGCTGGCCGCCGCTAACCGCGGCGTGCTTTATGTGGACGAGGTCAACCTGCTCGACGACCATGTCGTCGACCTGTTGCTCGATTCGGCGGCAATGGGCGTCAACGTCGTCGAACGGGAAGGCATCAGCTTTCAGCACCCGGCCCGTTTCATCCTGGTTGGCACGATGAACCCGGAGGAAGGCGACCTGCGCCCGCAATTGCTGGATCGCTTCGCCCTGTCCGTAGAGGTGCGCGGGCTGGAAGAACCCCGCCAGCGCATGATGATCCTGCAGCGGCACATCGCCTTTGAGGAAGACCCGGTGGCCTTCCACAACCAGTGGCTGCCCCAAGAGCAGGAACTGGGCGAGCGGATCACCCGCGCCCGCCAGATCGTAGATCGTGTGACCTACACCTCCCGTGATCTGTTCACCATCGCCAACCTGACCGGCGCGCTCAAGATCGATGGTCACCGCGCTGACCTGGTCATCCTCAAGACCGCCCGCGCCCATGCCGCGTTTGAGGGCCGCGCGGCCATTACCGAGCGCGATATCCTGCTGGCCGCCGAACTGGCCATCCCGCACCGCCTCAAGCGCGGCCCCTTCCAGGACGCCCAGGTCAACATGGCGGAACTGGAGGAGCGCGTCGAGCAGATCAGCTCCGAATGGCAGGGCGACGAAGCCCCCATCGACCCGATGGAGGAAACCACGCCTGTCAAAAAAAAAGCAATGAGGTGACGCAGGAGCCACGCGAGGATATCCCCGACCACGGAGAGGCTGATGCGTCACCACAGCGCATTTTTGACCATCAGGATGCCTACTGGTGGGAAGGCGGCAAGAAGGTAGACGCCAAAGGCGAGTTTGATCCACGTAGCCTAGATACGCCGCTTGACCGCCTGACGCGCCGCAATGCCGGTCGGCGCAGCAGCACCCGCACCGACCGCAAGCGTGGCCGTTACATCCAGGCCCGCCCCTTCCGCCCTGGCGAGCGCAAGACCGACCTGGCCTTTGACGCTACGCTGCGCGCTGCCGCACCTTACCAGAAGCGCCGCCGCGCCGCCACCAGGCCAGCCCTGGCCTACACCATTCACAGCGAGGATCTACAGCGCAAGATTCGCGTGCGGAAAGCCTCCAACCTGGTGCTGTTCGTGGTCGATGCCTCCTGGAGCATGGCCGTCTCCGAACGGATGCAGGCTACCAAGGGCGCGATTATGTCCCTGCTGACCGACGCCTATCAGCGCCGCGACCGGGTGGGCCTGGTGGTCTTCCAGAAGAACCGGGCCACCCTGGTCCTCAAGCCCACCAATTCGGTCACCCTGGCCAAGAAGGCCCTGAGCGATATTCCTGTCGGCGGCAAGACCCCGCTCTCTGCCGGTCTGATCCTGGCCTACGAGATCATCCGCCAGGAGCGCATCCTGCATCCCGATGTGATGCCGCTGATGATCCTGCTGACGGATGGCGCGGGCAATGTCAGCCTGACTGACCTTCCCCCACAGGAAGAAGCTCAACTGGCCGCATCGCGCTTCAAGCATGATGCGATCCGCACGGTGACGATCAACATGGAGCACGCCGCCTTTGACCAGGGTCTGGCCCAGCAGATCGCTGATGCCATGGGCGGGCCGTGCTATACCCTGGCCGAACTCAAGGCCGATGCCCTGTACCACACCGTCCGCCAGGAACTGGAGCAGGCTCCCTGAAGGCAGCGCTACAGCACACAGGGCGATCCGTTGCGGGTCGCCCTGTGTGCACTGAGATGCACTCCCAGAGGGAGCAGCGCTTCAATCGCCAGCGGCGCGGGCCAGCAGGCCATCGCCTTCGTGGCTGGCTTCCTGTAGCGCCACCGATTCGCGTACATTGATCCGGCCCAGCAGGATCAGCGCACCCACCAGCAACGCCCCTTCCAGAGCAAAGACCGTCCCATAAGCGATCAGTGGGCTGCCCGTCAGTGCCCGGATCGTATCCACGATCGCCCCGCCAAACAGATTCCCGACCGCCTCGCCCAGTTCCGCCGCCGTGCCCCACACGCCCATCAGGAACCCGGCCCGCACCATTGTGGTGAAGTCAATTACGGCGGCCATCGAACCGGCGAAGGCCAGCCCTGTCCCGACGCCCAGGATCAGCACCAGGCCCCGGAACAGCCCGGTACTCTCCAGCACGCCCGCGACGATCAAGCCCAGAAAGATAAGCACATTGGCCTGCAGGCCAACCTGCAACACCGTCCGGTAGCCAAAGCGCTTGAGCAGCCAGCCGCCGCCCAGGGCCATCGCCAGGATCGCCCCCGTCCCCCACAGTGAGGTCAGGCGAGTTGTCTCGGCCACGCTCATCCCCAGCACCAGTGCCCCGTATGGCTCCAGCAGGATTTCCTGCGTCTGGGTGCCGACGATCGCCAGCATCACAAACACAAAGAACAGGCGCGCCTGGCGATCCGCCCACACCAGCTTCCGGAAAGTCTGCCAGAAGGGCACACGACGCGCCTGTTCCGCCGCCACGCGTACCAGCGGACGACGTGGCTCCTGCCGGATCACGGCCAGGGCCGCCAAAGCAAAGGCCAGCAGCGCCAGGCCAAAGGCCACCGCCAGCAATCGCTCAATACTGAACGGCTCCAGCAGCCGCCCCAGCCCGATCGCGCCGCCGATGATGCCCACGAACATCGGCAGCTTGTAGAGCGTGATCGCCCGCGAGCGAGCGTCGCCTTCGAACCGGTCAGCAATCAGCGCCTCAAAGGTGTTGCTGGACAGATGCTTGCCCACCCCGTAGGCCATGAAAGCAACCAGCAACCCCAGCCCGGCCAGCACCGTGCGCGTCCCCACGCCAGCGGCCAGCGTCGTCGCTGCCAGGACGCCCGCCGCGCTGAACAGCGCGCCAAACACAATATACGGCTCCCGGCGCAGCCCCCATAGCGGGGCCGCATCAGACCGGTAGCCCAGCCACATCCGCAGCGGAGAGAGCAGCAGCGGCACGGCCAGGAACGCTCCCACCAGCGTAGCCGGGATCTCCAGCTCCACGATCATCACCCGGTTCAGTGTGCCCGTCACAAATACGCCGGTCAACCCCAGCGCCAAGGGGAAGAAACCCATCCGCGCAAGATTGGCGATCCGTCCGAAGGTCATGAGACAGCTTCCTTGTAAACTCATAAAAATCTCAGGAAAATTGTCTCTTTTTTACCAGAAATTGACAGATTTTCAACGCAATGCAGGAAGACACATGAGATTCTCATATCCCGCAGAGAGACACAAAAAGACCGCCAGTAACCGACGGTTCATGCTTACAGCGTTGCAAGGAAAGCGAAGACTGCCCCGTAGAAGAGTTCAGGCCGGGACCACATCAGGGGATGGTCGCCGCCGTTGACATGGAACAGGCAGCAACCGGGAATCGTGCGGGCCATCGCTAACTGTCGGTCGATCACTTCCGGCACGAGCGTATCCGTCATGCTGGCAGTGAGCAGGGTCGGGCAGGTGATCCGGGCGTACTGCCCGTGGAACCAGTCGCCCCCGGCGTCTGCGAAACGGAGAATCGCGTCCGTATCGGCGTCAACCACCTGTTCCCAGTCTACGCCGTGCCCCTGTTGCCAGAAAGCGATCATACCGGGCGTGCGCGACACGCGCCCGGCCACTACCCACCGCCAGCGGTCGGGATCGCGACGATCCAGGCAGCTATCCGCCACCACTGCCCGCACCAGCGCCGGGAAGCGGATCGCCATCAGCAACGCGATCACCCCACCCCCGCTGATTCCGATAGCGATTGCAGAAGGCTCGCCCAGGTGAACGATGAGCGCAGCGGCGGCCTCCGCTCCCAGCCCCCACCAATCATCAGGCCAGACGGCCATCCGGTCCGACCGGCCGGTGCCGGGCAGGTCCAGCGCAACCACACGATAGCCCCGGGCCAGGTGCTCGACATCACCCGTCATGTGGGCCGAGGATGCGGTATTGCCCGGCAGCAGCACGACCAGCGGGCCTGTACCGCGTTCGACATAGTGTAAGCGCATCCCGTTGAACACGAAGTCAGGCATGCCAGCTTCCAGCGCACAGGCGAACAGGAGAACAGTCAGGGAAGCCCGCCGGCGTCCCGCATAACTGTGTCAGATAGCAGAAGCGCCACCCTTGCGGCGCTCAGATCATGCCATGGGCGCGATACCAGTCATAGGTATCCCGCAGACTCTGCTGGATCGTGATCTCCGGCTCGCCCAGTTCTTCCCAGGCCTTCTGGCAGTTGAAGTAAAGATGCCGCCCGCTGAGCCGCACCTGATTGCCATCGGCGGGGATGGGGATGCCCAGCGCCCGGCCCAGGTCGATCACGGCTCCCAGCAACGGCATAGCTTCCGGCGGCAGGTACAGGCACGGCGGTCGAACACCGACCACATCCGCGATCAGCCGAATCCAGGCGCGATGGCTCAGGTCGACGGCGCCAAGCAGGTAACGTTCGGCCACCCGCCCACGTTCCGCAGCAGCCACATGCGCTGCCGCCACATCGCGCACATCGATCAGCGTCACCCCTCCCGGCGGGACAGCCGGGAGATGACCCTTGCTCAGCTCAATCATCAGACTGCCAGCCCCCTGATACACATCACCGGGGCCGGTCACCACAGCCGGGTTGAGGATCACGCAGTCCAGCCCGGCGATCACCGCTTTGAGTACCTCGATCTCCGCCAGGAACTTGCTATGGGCGTAGGGGAAGGCCGCCGGTGGCAGGTTGAACGTGACCGTCTCATCCGCGGGGAAGCCGTCCTCGCGCATTCCAACCGCCGAGGCGCTGCTGGTGAAGATCAGCCGTTTGACACCCGCCCGCCGGGCCGCGGCCAGCACGTTCCGCGTGCCATCGACGTTGACCCGGTAGAGCCGTTCCACCGGCTGCCGCCAGTAGTCGGACACCGCTGCGACATGGAAAACCCATTCGCAACCATCCAGCGCCCCTTCCAGCGAGGCCGGGTCAAGCACATCACCGATCACCAGCTCGTAGCCGTACACATCCTCCAGAGCGGTGGTGGCGCTGGTTGCGCGCCGCAGGGCGCGCACCTGATGCCCGGCCGCCAGCAAAGCCCGCACCACATGCGCGCCGATGAAACCGGTGCTACCTGTCACGAGCGCCCTGACCATTGGTTCACCACCCTTCCGCTGTCAGTGTGCCGCCCAGCGCGGCAGAGTTCCCACGCTCGCTATTCTACCCCGCCCTGCCGAGCGGCCAACATGGTTGCGCTCCGGGCGACCCTCTGTCAAGATTACGCCAGCACCCGATTAGCGTTGCACAGTGAAACGGACTGACGATGTTCCCTGACACTCTCCCTTTGACCGGCCTTCAAGCGCTGGTCGTCCGCGGCGGCATGGTCATTCTGGTGGTCGTCGGGCTGTGGCTGGCCCAGCGCGCCCTGTTCCGGCTGATCTTGCCACGTCTGCGCCGACTGGCCCGCAGCACCACCACTGAAGCCGATGACGTGCTGCTGGATACCGTGCGGGTGCCGGTACAGCTGCTGGTCTGGGCGCTGGCGGTTGCCGCCGCCTCAACCATCCTATGGGTAGAGCCACCCGCCTTCGCCACCAACCTGACTCGCACGCTGGTCATTGTGGCTGCCTTCGCCGCGCTGTACAAAGGGATCGGGCTGATCATGCGCTCAGCGCGTGGCCTGGCAGCCATCACCGGCATCCACCTCGACGAGCAGCTCCTGCCCTTCCTGCGCACAATGCTCAAGGCGCTGGTGGTCATCCTGGCCATTCTGACCGTGCTGGGCGAGTGGCAATACGATATCGGCGGCCTGATCGCCGGGCTGGGCGTCAGCGGGCTGGCCGTCGCCCTGGCCGCTGAAAACACGGTTGCCAACGTGTTCGGCTTCGCCACCATCGTCGGCGACCGGCCGCTGGCTGTCGGCGAATACATCAGCACGCCCGACGTCACCGGCACTGTGGAGCACGTCGGTTTCCGCACTACGCGCATCCGCCAGCTTGATCGCGCCCTGGTCACCATCCCCAACAGCAAGCTGGCCGGATCGGTAGTCACCAACTGGTCGCGCCTGACCCAGCGGCGGCTGGACATGACTATCGGCCTGACCTACAGCACCACCAGCGCCCAGATGCGCCAGTTGCTGCAGCGGCTGGAAGCGCTACTGCGCTCACGGGAATCAATCGCCGGAGACACTGTGAACGTGCTGTTCACGGGGTTCGGGGATAGTGCACTGAATGTGCGGCTGATCGCCTACGTTCAGCTCCCGGACTGGATGGCTTTCATGAAAGAACAGCAGGAGATCATGCTGCAGGTGATGGACATCGTGGCGGAAATGGGGCTGTCATTCGCTTTCCCGTCGCGGTCGATCTATATCGAGCAGGCAGCTGGGGTGCCGGACTTCCCGGTAGAGCAGGAGGCCGACAGGCGGGACTGAGATGTATCACGGCCCGCTTCCCGGCCTGACGCCAGCAAAACGCCCGCCCCGGCTTCGGCGCCAGTGGCGGGCGTCCTGTTTCCGCGCTGCCGCGTCACACCATCTCGATGATCGTGGCCTCACCCTGCCCCACGCCAACGCATAGCGTCGCCAGCCCGTAGCGCATCCGCGTCCCTTCCGCCCGGCGCTTCTTCATCTCGTGCAGCAGGGTGGTCAGGATGCGCGCCCCGGAGCAACCCAGCGGGTGGCCAAGCGCGATCGCCCCGCCGTTGACGTTGGTGATCTCCGGGCGCAGGCCCAGCGTCTTCATCACTGCCAGCGCCTGCACGGCAAATGCCTCGTTCAGCTCGATCAGGTCGATGTCGTCGATCGTCAGCCCGGCGCGTTCCAGCGCCTTGCGCGTCGCCGGGATCGGGCCGAGGCCCATCGTGCGCGGGTCGACTCCCGCCGCCGCGCTGGTCACGTAGCGGGCCAGCGGCTTCAGCCCCAGCGCCGCCGCCTTCGCCGCGCTCATCAGCAACACCGCTGCGGCCCCATCATTGAGACCGCTGGCATTGCCCGCTGTGACCGTCCCCCCGGCGCGGAAGACCGGGCGGAGCTTCGCCAGTTTCTCCGGCGAGGTATCCAACACAGCCCGCCCATCCTGCCAGGTGTAGCGTGGGTGCTCGTCATGCTCCACCAGCACGGGATCGCCTTTGCGCTGTGGGATCGGCACGGGGGTGATCTCATCGCGGAAGCGGCCGCTGTTGATCGCCTCCACTGCCCGCCGCTGGCTTTCGTAGGCGAAGGCGTCCTGCTCCTCGCGGGTGATCTTCGGCTCAAACTGCTCGTAGATATTCTCGGCAGTCTCACCCATCACCTCCAGGGGGAACATCGCCTCCATCTTCGGGTTAGGGAAGCGCCAGCCAAACGACGTATCCCACGCTGTGACGTTGCCGATCGGCCAGCCCTGGCCGCTCTTGGGGATGGCATAGGGGCCACGGCTCATGCTCTCCACCCCACCGGCGATGAACACATCCCCCTCCCCGGCCAGGATCGCCCGCGCCGCCATATTGACCGCGCTCAAGCCGCTGGCGCACAGCCGGTTGAGCGTGACCGCTGCCACCGACACTGGGAAACCGGCCAGCAATGCCGCCATGCGGGCCACATTGCGGTTATCCTCCCCAGCCTGGTTGGCGCAGCCCAGGTAGACCTCCTCGACTTCGGCGGGGTCCAGCCCTGTCCGCGTTACAAGGGCCCTGAGCACATGGGCGGCCAGGTCATCGGGGCGCACCTCGCTGAGCGCGCCGCCCACGCGCCCGATCGGCGTGCGCAGCGCGTCGATGATCACGACTTCGGTCATGGGTCAAACCCCTGTGTAGAACAAATGGGCAAATACAAACATACTGATATAATAACATCATAGAACCTGAACAGGAGATCCGTGCTAGGCTGAAATACCAATGTCCAATCATCCATTAGCTGAGGTATTCGGATTCCCCACCAGCAACCAGTCGCAAAGGGCAAAGCAACATCGGGAGCACCGTTTGTGCCCTTACAACAATCATGTACCTAACTGCACAAAAGACAAAGCAGATGATCCACTAGGCGTCTGCAGCATTTTTGAAGACTCTGGAATTGCTATCACCTGCCCAATCAGATTTCGGCAGGATTGGCTCATAACGATAGATGCAGCGAAGTTTTTCTTCCAACCGTCAGTCAGTTGGACATCCCTAACAGAAGTACGCCTCAACGACAAGTATGGAAAATCAGCAGGTAATATCGATATCGTCCTTGTAGCCTATGAGAACGGGCGTGTTGTCGACTTCGGTTCACTGGAAGTCCAAGCTGTGTATATATCAGGCAACATTCGACGCCCCTTCCAGAAGTATATGGAAAATCCCGAAAAACATCAGAATATGGACTGGTCTACCCAGAGAAACTATCCACGTCCCGACTATCTCTCTTCATCTCGAAAGAGACTGGTCCCCCAGCTACTCTACAAAGGTGGAATTCTGAAGAGCTGGAGGAAAAAGCAGGCAGTCGCAATCCATTCGGGATTCTTCGATACTTTGCCGAGTCTGCAGGAAGTTGAATGTGAACAGGCCGATATCGCCTGGCTGATCTATGATCTGGAGTTGGATGAGCAGACCAACGTTTACCAACTGCGGCTGAAGCGCACAGTCTACACCATGTTTAAGCCGGCCATTGACCAGATCATAACCGCTGAGCCAGGCTCACTTGATGAGTTTGTAGATGCATTGCAGGAGAAGCTTGAGCAAAAGCTTGAAAACAGGGACGCTGAACTGAGCGACCTGACCTTATCTGACTTACTGTGAAACAGGCAATCCAATGATACAGCTGGAACTACCACTAATGCCCGCCGGGCAGGAAGACACCCATAGGATAGTCAATGTCGCTTCGGTAAAACAGCGTAGTCCCTTCAGATATCCTGGTGGGAAAACGTGGCTGGTACCTCGCGTGTTCCGTTGGCTGGGCAGTCTACCGGAAAACAGAAGGGTCGAATTCATTGAACCCTTCGCAGGAGGGGCAATTGTCGGACTCAGCGTTGCGTTCGAGAAACTCGCCTGGCATGTGACGCTGGTTGAGCTAGATGACCAGGTCGCGAGTGTGTGGAATACTATTCTGACTCATAACCAAGGAGAGTGGTTGGCAAACAGAATCCTGAGTTTCAGACTTACCTCCGAAACCGTTGACAGCCTTCTTTCTAAAGAACCGGCTTCTGAGCGCGAACTCGCTTTTCAGACTATTGTGAAGAACCGCGTCAATAGAGGAGGCATTCTTGCAGAAGGAGCCGGGCGGGTCAAGCACGGGGAAAATGGAAAAGGAATCAAGTCTCGATGGTATCCGAACACACTGAGCAAGCGCATACTGGATATTGCGGGAATCAGGGATCGCATTCACTTTATCCATGGTGATGGTCTCAAAGTCATACAGGACACCGCAGAACGCAGCGATGTCGTCTACTTTATTGATCCGCCCTACACTGCAGCAGGCAAGAAACCTGGAAGTCGCCTGTACACCTTTTCTGAGTTAGACCACGCAGAGCTGTTCCGACTCGTATCACAAACTCGCGGTGATTTTCTGATGACTTATGACAATGTTGAAGAAGTAAGAGAGATGGCCAAGCAACACAATTTCGACATTGAAGCTATTGCAATGAAGACCACCCATCATGCCAGGCTCACTGAACTGCTTGTTGGTAGAAACCTAGACTGGATCAGAAGATATTGACAGTCGGCTGGCAATGTCCAGTTTCGAGCCTTCCCATGCACCTGTACATCACCGCCACCTACAAGGGGACGGACAACCGCGCCGAGATTGAGCGCCTGTGTGAACTGGCCGCCCAGGCTGGCTGGGAAGCTTTCTGCTTTGTCCGCGATATAGAGGGCTGGGCGCACATCTTTGACGACCCGCGCGCATTGATGGCCCGCACGCTGGCCGAGATCGCCGCCTGCGACGCGCTGCTGATCGACCTGACGGAGAAACCCACCGGTCGCGCTTACGAGGCCGGGATGGCTTACGCCCTTGGCAAGCGCGTGATCGTGATGGTGCAGCGCGGCATACCGATCAAGGACACCACGCGCGGGATCGCTGCCGCGATCATCGAATATGATCAGATCGAGGACATCGTCGCGCCACTGCGCCTGATGCACATGAACTGGGCTGCGACACCGTAGAGTTACAGGACGAATCGAGACTCTGATGTTCACTCCACCCGATCCTGATGCCTTCAACCCCCTCGTCTGGCAGATCGTGCGCCTGATCCCGTATGGCAGGGTCAGCAGCTACGGCCAGATCGCCAGCATGATCCCCGCGCCGCCTGGCTACGACCCGCTGCGCTACAACCACGTTCGCGCCCGCTGGGTGGGCACAGCCATGCGCCTCTCCGTCGGCAGCGGCATCCCCTGGCATCGCGTGATCAACAGCCAGGGCACGATCAGCAACCTGCCCTTCCCCGGTGCGCGGGAGGAACAGCGCCGCCGCCTGGAAGCGGAAGGCGTGCAGTTCGACCTGGAAGGGCGCGTCGATTTCAAGCGCTTCGGCTGGGAAGGCCCGCCGGAGACATGGCTGCAGGAGCGCGGGCTGCTGCCGCCCACCCGCCTGCGCTGAAGAAAAGCCCGCTTTCGCCCACCATTTCGGCGGCCGACACTTTCCTCTGCCTCTGGCCTCCCCATTTGCGGTATCATCGGGCCAGCATTTACCTGTAACCGTTCCTTCAGGGGAGGGCGTCTCATGCCTGTATTTGAGCGAATCAGTTACGGCGGCTGGCCGAACTGCTACCGCCTGTCCAATGGCCGCATGGAACTGGTAATCACCGGCGATGTCGGACCGCGCATCATCCACTGCGGCTTTGTCGGCGGGCCGAACCTCTTTGCCACGTACCCGGATATGTTAGGCCAGACCGGCGGAGACGAATGGCGGATCTACGGCGGGCACCGCCTGTGGGTCGCGCCGGAAATCCAGCCGCGTACTTACTACCCGGATAACGTGCCAGTCACCATCGAGCAACAGGCGGGTTTTGTGCGCGCCAAAGCGCCCGTTGAGACAGGCAACGCCATCAGCAAGGAGATCGATATTGCTCTGGCGGATGACGCCGACCGGGTCACGGTCACGCATCGCGTCCGCAACCATGGCCCCTGGGCGATCCAGCTCGCCCCCTGGGCGCTCTCAGTCATGGACGCCGGCGGTACAGCTATCGTCCCTTTGCCGCCGCGTGGCTCTCACCCGGAGAACCTGCTGCCCGCCCACACGCTCACCCTGTGGGCCTATACTGACCTCTCCGACTCCCGCTGGACGCTGGGGGAGAAGTACATCCTGCTGCGCCAGGATCGCGGTGGTAAACCCCAGAAGCTTGGCGCCATGATCTCCGCCGGCTGGGCAGCCTGTGCCATCCACAACGCTCTATTCCTGAAGACATTTGGCTATATCCCTGGGGCGACCTACCCTGACCTGAACAGCAACCTGGAGGTCTTCACCAACCAGCAAATGCTGGAGCTGGAGACGCTTGGCCCGCTGACTACCCTGGAACCGGGCGCGGCGGTTGAGCATGTCGAAAGCTGGCACCTCTTCCGCAATGTCCCTCAGCCCGCCAGCGATGTTGATGTCGAGACGCACATTCTGCCGCTGGCGCAGCAGGCGCTGGGCCAGCCATAATTGCACACCCATGACCACCTGTTACTATTTCGGCATCGACGCCGGCAACAGCAAGACCCAGGGCCTGATCGCCGACTCGGAAGGGCATGTTCTGGCCCTGATCCACGCCGGGGGCGGCAACTGGGAGGGCATCGGCCTGGAAGGGGCGCGGGCGGTCTATGCGGATGTGCTGGCGCGCGCGCTGGCCACCGCCGGGCTGACGATCAACCAGATCGCCGCCGCCGGATACGGGCTGGCCGGCTACGACTTTCCCAGCGACGACGCCCGACTGCGCCCGGTGATCGAATCGCTGGGCGTGCCAGGGCCGTTTTTCCTGGAAAACGACACCCTCATCGCCCTGCGCGCCGGGACTTCCCGCCCCTATGGCGTGGTCTGCATCTCCGGCGCCGGATCCACCAAGGCCGGGCGCAACCGCGCCGGGCGCATCTTCCGTACCTGGGGGCTGGCCTCCGACTTCGGCGATTGGGGCGGAGGTGGCGATCTGTGTCGGGCGGCACTGGCGGCCGTCGCCCGCGCCGAAAAGGGGATCAGCCCTCCTACTGCCCTGACCGCCGCCCTGCTGGCGCACTACGGCGCGGCAGATGTAACCGGTCTGATGGAGCTGATCAGCCGCGCTCGCGTCTATCGCAATGACTATACCCCTCTGATCTTTGCAGTGGCGGCGGCAGGCGATCCGGTGGCCACGGAAATCCTGCTGCATGCCGGTCAGGGCCTGGCGCGGGGGATCAACGCCGTGATCCGTGCCCTGGATATGCAAAACGAGGTCTTTGAACTTGTGCTGGCTGGCGGCGTCTTCCGGGCGGAATATCCGCTGCTGCGCGATACCCTGGCGGCTGAAGTACGCGCCTTCGCGCCCGGCGTGGAGATCGTGCGCCTGACCGCGCCGCCGGTAGTGGGCGCAGTCCTGCTGGCGATGGACGAAGCCGGCCAGTCACCGGACGAGACTATCCGCCAACGCCTGATCGCGGAAGTGCTGGCGCAGCTGGCGTGATCCCGGCCAGGCGGCAGACTCTCTGCTGATACCACAAGAGCACCGGCCGGAAGGTTCCCCCCTCCGGCCGGTGTTCAGTCTCCGCTACGGGTTAGCGCCCGCGGCTGTTGAGATACGGCATCACGAAATCGTAGGCTGCCTGGGTGTCCACGCGGTAATGGAAGCCCACACCAACACAATTCGAATTTAACCCGAACGATACCACCGCCACGATCTGGTTACTGTCTTCGGGGTGGAAGATCGGGCCGCCGGAATCGCCAAAACAGGTACCGCCATAGTTGTTGCCGCCGCCCGCATCCTCACCGAGTTGCAGGTTGTAGCCATCGGTCAGAGCGTTGCGCAGGTTGACCAGCCGCGACAGCGTAGTGTAGCGCACCCGCACACTTTGCGGCTCAGGCACCACCGCCTGGCGGCCATAACCCACCGCCCGGAACTGGGTATCCTGCTGGCCGCGCCGGGTGGCAAAGCCGTCGAGATAGCCCAGCGGCGCAATCGTGGCCGTGCCGGGGAAGTCCTTATGCTTGATCTGCTCGGTCAGGCGTACCAGGCCGACATCGCCGGTGTTGGGGAAGCTGAGGCCGTAGATCGGATTCTGAATCGGAACGCCCTCATATGACGTGTCGCCGCCGTAGGGATATTCCGGATTAGCCGTCAGGTCGCTACCGAACCACACCCGCGCCCCGGTCGCGCCGGCGGTGCAATGGCCGGCGGTGAGCACCAGATCGCGCGCGATCAACGTCCCGCTGCAGCGCCAGGCGGGCACGCCATTGACATCGAAGACGATCAGCCCCACATAGGGATGCCGCTCGCCGTCCGGTTCGCCGCCGGTGATGGCCCAGGCGCCGGTCACCGCCGTCAGCAACAACGCCAGCACTACCAGTGGCATAAACTTCTTGAACATTGACTTCCTCCTCTGGAAGCAAAAACTAATACTGCTGACAAGAGATACCTGTCTATAACACAAAGATAGTATATCATAATCTGATTAGCGTAATCCACAATTACCGCCATCAACGCACCCCTCCCGGCGGCCAGCGTTTTGACTCGCACCGGGCAGATGCGTAGACTCGCGGGCAGCGATCGCACACAGAAGGGCGTCCCATGAGCGCGCTGATCGGGCGGGTATTTCGCTCCTATGAGATTCTGCAGGAACTGGGCCGGGGCGGCATGGCGATCGTTTACCTGGCCCACCAGCAGAATATGGATCGTCTGGTAGCGATCAAGGTGATCAGCGCCGCCTATTCACAGGAACCGGACTTCCGTGCCCGCTTCGACCAGGAAGCGCGCATCATCGCCCGCCTGGAACACCCGCACATCCTGCCTGTGATCGACTATGGTGAGGAAGACTTTGGCGCATACCTGGTGATGCGCTATGTCGGCGCAGGCACGTTGGAGACACGGCTGGCGGCGGGGCCGTTGCCCCTGCCCGCCGCGCGCAACATGTTCAGCCGCATCGCCTCCGCGCTGGCTTACGCCCATGCCAAAGGGGTGATCCACCGCGACCTCAAACCGGGCAACATCCTGCTGGATGAAGCCGACAACCCGTACCTGACCGATTTCGGCATCGCCAGGATCCTGCAGAGCGCCACTCACCTGACCCGCACCGGCGCGGCAGTCGGGACGCCCGCTTACATGGCCCCCGAACAATGGAAAGCCGAGCCGATCGGGCCATACACCGATCAATACGCCCTGGGGGTGCTGCTCTACCAGATGGTTACCGGCGTACCGCCGTTCGACGCCGGTACCACCTACGGCTTCATGCACAAGCACATCTACGAAGCGCCGCCCCCGCCCCGGACTATACTGGAGGCGCTCCCGCCAGCGGCAGAGACGGTCATCCTCCGCGCTCTGGCCAAGGAGCCGGGTGAGCGCTTCCCCTCTGTACAGGCCATGAGCGAGGCCCTTGAAGCTGCCGTGCCAGCAACGCCAACCGGCGAACTTGCCGCTGTGCCATGGCCAAAGGTCTCAACCACGCCTACCCCATCCCCGGCAGGCAACGTCCTCCCCACCGGCCAGGAGGTAGAACAGACAGCACCCGCAGCCCGGCGAGATGGCGGTGGGCGCGGCCTGATCGCGCTGACCGCCATCGTGACCGTCGCCCTGTTGCTGATCGCCGCCCTGCTGCTGGGCGGAGGCGTGGGACTGTTCGGCACCGAAGGATCGCCAACCATGGCTGCCATCGTGGGTCTGGCAGGAACCAGCGCCGGCGACAGCGATATTGTCGAGCAGACGGCCACGCCTTCGCCGACCTCAACCGCGACGGCCACGCCAACCGCAACGCCGACGCCGTCTCCGGATGTTTACGCCACCGCCGATGCGCTGGACCTGGCTACGTTCCACCGGCTGGTGCGCCACCTGACGGCGACCGCCCGCGCCGTCGTGGTTGATCTGGCGACGTCCCAGGCCGCCCAGACAGCTACCGCCAGCGCCATGCCATCCACCACACCCACGCAGACGCCGCCTCCATCACAGACGCCAGTGGCTTCACCAACCGCCCCGCTCAGGGTCACAGCACCGCCCACCCCAACGCTGACATCAGTAGCCACCGTGACGCTGGCTTCCTGCGCCGGGTTGCTGCCATCCCGCCTGACCACCGGCCAGATCGGCATCGTCAGCGATGATGACCCGCGCCCGGTCAACGTGCGCGCCGAGCCAGGCCTGGAAGCGGTACGACTGGGCCAGTTCCCGGTCAACACCCAGTTCCGCGTGGTCGAAGGGCCGATCTGTCTAGACGGTTACCCCTGGTTCATGGTTCAACGCCTCAGCGACGGCCTGACCGGCTGGATCGCCGAATCGGGCCAGGACGCCTACTTTGTGGAGCCGCTGATCACCGCGCCCGGCGAGGGGCGCTGCCCTGGTGTGCTGGCTTCACGCCTGCATGTTGGCGCAACGGCGCTCGTGGATACTCCCGACGGCCTGCCCCTCCGCCTGCACAGCGATCCCGGCAGCAACGCGCCGGTGACCGCCAGCATCGCCAATCGTGTGCGCGTCACCCTGCTGGACGGCCTGGTCTGTTTGGAAGGGTATGGCTGGTGGAAGGTACGCGCCGCCACCGGTCACATTGGCTGGACGGCTGAGGCTGACGCAGACAGCTATTTCCTCGCTCCAGCGCCATAGGAGGGTGGCCGCGACCACACCGGCTCGATCCCCATCAGAACCTGATCTGGTCGCTTACTTCCTCGTCCTGCTCAGGAAGGGGCCGATCTGGTCGCCGGAAGTGGCGCCACAGGTAGAGGCAACGCAGGCGGCTCACCTGGCTAATATCGCTGCGCTATATGCGCAGGGCAAAGTTGCACGGACTAGGCCACTGGCAGCAATACTACCCCGCACGGATCACCTGCCTCATTGACGACTTCCTGGCGGTCAACCCAACCCTGCGCCCGGCGTTGCGCCAGTACGCCCTCAGCGCCCGCCGGGGCTGTGTCCTCTAGGGCGGCGGCGGCAGGCAGCGCAGCGGGAAGTCACCGGAGGAGGGATCGTTGAGCTTCAGGCCCAGGTATGGAGTCGGGTCCAGGGTATTGGCGAAGACCGCTTCATTGAGGTAATGGCCCAGCGCATCACTGCGGACGATACTGAAATGCAGGTGCATGCCGATCGGCCGCGCGCCGGGGCCGCCGTTGTAGCTGCCCTGATAGCCGAGTAACTCCCCCTGCCTGACCGGCAACCCTGCCACGCCGGGCGGGAAACGATCGACAATGTACGACCGCCGGCCATCAACGCTGGCCATGTGCGTGTAGTACGTCCAGATCACGCGGCCCGGCTGCAGCGGATCATCATGGCGGATGATCACTGTCGCAACCCAGTCCTCTTCCCGGGTGAGCAAGCCATCATACGCGGCGTACACGGGGACGGTCCCCTCCGGGCCGTCGCCGAAAACGTCGATGCCGGGGTGCGGGTGGAAGATGTCATACGCATCGTAAGCCGCATTCCAGGGCAGGCCGCCCACCAGCCCTGCCGACGGCGTCAGGAAGGGGTAGCCGGGGCACGGCGCGGCAAAACCGGTGCTCAATATGGCGCGAGCCGATGGCTCGCGGAACCAGCGGAGCAGGGCCTCGTTGGGCGGGCGACGGATGATCACCCCTGCGACACTGCGCAGACCTCGGTAGCCAGCGATCAGCGTTGCGCTGAGCAGGATCACCAGCAGCAGGAGCAACCGCCTGCGGCGGCAGGACTGAGTATTCGGCGGGCGATGATCCATGCGGTCAAACCCCTTTGCCAGCGCCAGCCGTGCCGGATCCAGCAAATGGGGCGATCATAGTCTGGATGAGACTATCCGGCCAGAAAACGCTGCCGGGCAAGAAAAAGCCCCGGCGCCGAAGCAAACCGGGGTTTTTTGCTGGTGGGCATCAGCAGGCCGCGCTAGAACTCCAGGTCGTCGTGGCGGGCATCCTCCGCCATCGAGCTATCGGATATCCCGCCCGGATATTCATCCTGCCACACGTCCACGCGCTCCGGCGCTTCCGGCACGATCGCCCACATGATCACGTAAAGCAACAGGCCAGGGCCGCCGACCAGTGACAGGAAGATGAAACCCAGTCGTACCAGCGTGGGATCGATGTCCAGGTATTCGGCCAGCCCACCGGCCACGCCAGCGATCTGCCGGTCAGTCCTGCTGCGGTAAAGCCGCTTTTGCACCGTCATGGTTGTTTCCCCCTTCTACCCTCTGCTACACACAGGTCGCACAAACGCTTGCTTTATAGCCGGTCGCTACCGCCACTCTTCGCCGGTTTCTTCCTCCGGCATGATCAGCCACAACACCAGGTAGATCAGCACGCCAGCGCCCTCGGTCAGGGCGGCCAGCAGGAAGATCACCCGCACCAGGGTGACATCCACGTTGAGATAATCGGCCAGGCCGGCAGCCACGCCGCCCAGCACACGATTGTCACGACGACGATACAGCCTCTTGCTCATCGTTCCCCTCTCCCTTGAGCCATTCCAGTGCACTACCGTGTTCTACCCCTTTATACGCGGCCCCCGGATAGGGGGTTGCAGCCGTGGCTGACAGCAAGCTGACAACTGGCAGCCAGCGGATAAACAGGACGGTCTGTGGGAAAGGGGCCAGCAGGAGCGCAGCGGCGCTGCGGCTGGTGGAGACAAGAATCGGCGCGGGCGAACATCGCGGCGCCGGCGCGTTCAGGTCGTGGGTGCGGGGCACGCACCGGGTGCCAGGCCGGCCAGGAGGTGGCCGTCGATCGTGGCGACGGTCAGGAAGCCTGCGCCAAAGCGCACACGCTCGCCTTCCGCAGCCGGGCCGGGCAGGATTTCCAGCAGGCGAGCATTGGGATGGCCCGCCGCGCCGCCAGCGTACAGCCGGGCCTGGCCGAGCGTAGCGCCGTCCGCGGTGCTGATCGCGTAGAGCGTCCCATCGGCGGCCAACACGTAAAGCAGGCAGTCGCGCCCGGCGGCCAGCAGCGGCGGCTGACGATGTTCGCCCGGCAAGATCGCCTGCCAGCGCAGCGCCCCATCGGGCGCGTAGGCGTACAGCACGGCCTGATCGAGGGCCATAAAGACATAGACATTGCCCGCGCTGTCAGCGGCCAGCGCCGTGCTGCGCCCGGCAGCCTGTGGCAGGCGCGCCAGCGGCGCAGGGACATACCCGGCGTTGATGTGGTAAAGCTGATCCCCGGCCAGCAGGTAAGCATCTCCTGCCGGGCTGAAAGCCGCGTAAGGGGTGGCCGGCGCCGCGACCTGATACAGCACGCGCCCATCAGCGGCCACCACATGCCAGGACGGCGTTGCTTCCGGCCCGGATAGCCGGATGCTCACTGCCAGGCGCCCATCGGCGCTGACAACCACGCTACCGGGCTGGCCTTCCGCCAGCGGCGTCAGCCAGCGTAAGACACCCTCCGGCGTGTAGCCGACCAGTGCGCCCTCAGCCGTCGCAAAGACAACCACGTCATCCAGCCAGTAGGGGCCGCTGACCGGCGTCCAATCAGGCGTCCACAGGCCAACATAACGGCCGTCGCGCATCAGCAGGATCGTGCCGTCAGCAGTCCGGGTCAGGACACGCCCATCAGGCAACAGGATCATCCCGGCTACCGCACTGGAAAGCTCCATCCGCCAGCGCAATGTCCCCTCCGGCCCGATGCCTTCCAGCAGGCGTGCGCGGGCCATGACCAGGCCGCCATCTTCCATGACCAGCGGGGGCACGCCCGGCGCGTTGAGGCCGGTCACGCTGTCCACGTAGGGCGAGCGCTCGCTGGCCGTCTGGAGGCGGAGCTGCCAGCGGGCGATGAAATCGAGCGGATGCTCCCAGCCGGCTTCCAGCGGGTTGATCGCCCAGTAGCCGGGGCCGCCATCATCCGGGCCAAAGTCCCGAATCTCAAAATGCAGGTGCGGCGCGCTCAGCAACGGATCGCCGATCGCGCCGAGAATGCTCCCCTTGCGGACGCACTGGCCAACGCCGGGGAAGAAGTAGTCGCCAATCGGCTCCATATGCCCATAGAGCGAATAGAACACGCTCCCGTCCGGGAAGGTATGCGCCACAATCACGACGCCTTTTTCTGTATCCCAGCCTTCCGGGTCGGCGTAGGTCACACGGCCATCGGCGACCGCATAGACTGGATCGCCATAACGGTAGAAGGCCAGGTCGACGCCCGTATGCAGCCCGCCAAAGCGGCCCCGATACAGGCCGAAGTCATCGCTGCGACCGCTGATGTTTTCCACGGGGTAGCCGATCTCGGTCACCACGCCGCAGTCAGCAGGCGTCTGAGCAGTAGCAAAGGCAGCTGGAAGGACAGCGAGCAGAATCGCCCCCAGAATCAGCGTGATGACAGGGCGACACAGCGGGGAAAGATAGCGCAAAGCAAAATCACCCATAGCGATCAGCGGCAGGCGTCCGTCAGCACGGCCCAGTCAAATCCGATCATCTGGTCAGCGATATGCAGGCGCAGGATTCCATCCGGCCCTAGCCCGGCCCAGGCGTCCGCCGCCCGCCCACCCCACACGCGGAGTTGATCGCAGACTGCACCGGAACCGGCATTCACGACCACCACCTGGCCGTAGCCATCCGCCAGGAGCAGCGCATCGCTTTCCACCAGCAGGAAGGGCCGACCTTTGAGGTCAGGGAGAACCGTCTGCCACAGGAGACGACCGGTAGCATCATAGGCGTACAGCGTCTGATCGGCCAAACCGCTGTACAGGAAGAAGCGCCCACCGGCCCGGCTGTAAAGGGCTACCGTCCCCTGCTGGACGGGCGGCGTGTCGGCTAGGCGTTGCCAGTGCCCGGACGGGTCAACCTGCCACAACGCCGACTGGCTGCGCACGATCAGGCCACCGTCCGGCGCGAGGGCCAGATCGCCAGTCCCACGCAGCGTCGCCCGGTCGATGATTCGCCCATCCGGCCCCAGCACCGTGAGCGCCCCGCGAATCGACATCACGCCGAGCACGGCGTCCGTCGGCGTCACACTGACCGGACGCAGGATATCCGGGACGCGCCACCATTCAGCCCGGTCGGGGCCGTAAGCAATCAGGGTGTTGCTCCCGGCGTCGTGGGTGACCAGCAGATTGCCCCAGGTGAAGACGGTATCATTGGCTGTGGTCGGGAGCCGCCACTGTTCGATAAAGCCGCCTTCCAGGCTCCAGCGCTGCATGATGCCACTGTAATCAGCGACCAGAATGCTCCCTTCATACGGCATTACCGCCACGATCTCCAGCGTCTCGGCCATGATGTAGCGCCACAGCACCGCCCCGTCAGGATTGAGCGCCTTCAGCCGCCCGTCGTCATAGACGATCGTGGCGTTGTCGGCGCGGATGATGGCGGGAAAGCGCGGTCCAGAATCGTCGGTCAGTTCGGCATGCCAGGCGTGAGCCGGGTGCAGCCAGGCCTGCCAGTTCTGGATGAATTGCGACGGGTTGCGCCAGCCGGAGTAGACCGGGTCGGTGCCCCAGTAACCGGGGCCGGGCGAATCGGGGCCGAAATTGCGAATCTCGAAGTGGAGGTGGGGAGCCGGACGCGGGCGGCCAATCGCGCCGATGATCGCGCCGCGCTCGACACAGGTGAACACCGTCGGAAAGGTGTAGCCGTTCAGCTCCTCCATATGTCCGTACAGGCTATACCACCAGGTCCCGTCGGGCAGCAGATGCTCCAGGATGACCACGCCTTTATCGCGTCCCCAGCCAAATGGCGCGGCATAGGTCACCCGCCCGGCGGCGATGGCTCGTACCGGCGAACCGTAAGTCGTCGCCCGCCCACCGAACCAGTCCTCGCCGGTATGCAGCCGGCCATCGTAGCGAGAAGAAGGCTGGCCGAACGGATAGGCGATCCCAAAACGCTCCGGGTCCAGGGGGTAGTCGATGGCGTCAACCACGCCACATGGCCCCTGTGCCAGCGCGGGCGTTGGCGCGCCCAGGGCAAGCAGGAGGAGCGCCACAACAAGACTGCCGCGACTGAGCAACCGGATCATGCGTCAACCAGCCCCTTCTACCAGCGCAGGCTGCTCCCATTGACTGCCTAAGTCCGGAAAATGTACCCGATCCTGTGGTGGGTAGCAACCGGCGCCTTCGCTATAATCAGCGGCGGAAGTAAGCTACCCTCGCCTTTTCAGGAGCGCCCCGTGCTCACGACCCGCCTGGCCAGCATCGCCGATGTTCCGGCGGTGCAGGCGCTGTGCCAAATGCAAACCGTGCGGTTTCACCGCGCCGATCCGCGCCTGCCTGATCAGGTGATCCTGTCCTCCTGGTGGATCCTGCCACAGGATGGCGCGTGCTGGCTGGCCAGGGCGGATGGCGCCCTGCTGGGCGTGGTGATCGCCGAGGCGGAGCACTGGACGGCGGACAGCCCGTACGCCAGCGTCTTCCCGCGTCGCTACCTGCGGCTGCAGCTGGCCCTAGCAGATCAGGCCGATCCGGCGGCGATCCTGCCCCTGCTGCTGGCGCGGGCAGCGCCCGACCAGCTGATGAGGGCAACCGGCGCCCCCTCCAGCCGGCCCGGTCTGATGGTGATGACTCCAGCCTGCGACGCCGCGCTCTCTGCCGTGCTGACCGCCGAAGGCTTCACGCCGTACCATACAATCGCCCACCAACCGCTGCCGGAGGCACTCCCCACTCCGCCACCGGTCCCGGCCCGCGTGCGCCCGGCGGAATGGAGCGACACCAACGCCGTGGCTGATCTGATGGTGGAGTCGTGGCAATTCCACGCGCTACATCAGCCAGCCATCGAGCTATCGCCCCTGATCCGGGAGGGCTGTCGCTGTCAGGCGTCGCAGTTGCTGGGAGATGGCTATAATCAACTCCTGCTGGTGGCCGAGCATGGCGACGAGATCATCGGTTTCTTCGCCATCGGCCTCAGTAGTCAGGATCCGCTTACCCGTCCGGCCCTCTTCTTGCGCGGGCAGTACGGCGACATCTACGAGGTCGGCGTGCGCGGGGACTGGCGCGGCAGGGGTATCGGTACGACCCTCTATCACGCTGCCTGGCGCTGGTTCACTGACCGGGGTGTGGGCGCTATGTTCGTCAACTATGCGCCGACCAACCCGCTCAGCAGCCGTTTCTGGCCCGGCCTGGGCTTCGTGGACGCCTGGATCAACTGGTGGCGGCCCTGAGGGGAAAGCGCTGCTCTGGGAGAAGGGTTACTCATGCCATTCATCACCAAACCGTTAAATGCACAGGCAGGTCGGCGCATGCTGATCCGGGCGCTAGAAGTATTTGCAGAGAATCCAGAGGCGGACGTTGATCCGATCCTCAATGACCTGCAGGATGGCTTGCGCCAGGGGCTGTTGCTCCGGGCCAAAGATAGCAGGGATGCCTGTGGTGTCGCTGTGTGGCATTACGCTGGCCTGACTAAAGCATCCGCCGAAGTGAATCCCCTGTATGTCGATCCGGAGGCTCCGCCAGGTGCAGCGGAAGCACTGACCGACGCTGTGTGGAAAGCGGCGCTGACCAACCCTGATGTCGAAATGATCTCCGTCCGCGTGCGGGAAGGCCAGGACGCCATCCGTGCAGTCCTGCTGGGGCGCGGCGCGGTCATATTCCGGCGCAACCTGATGGCGTTCAACCTGCTGACCGGCAAGCTGCGGCGGGTTCCTCGCCCGCAGGGGTACAGCATTGTCAACTGGAGACGACAACACGACGATCAGGTGCAGGCGCTGGCTCCGCAGGTGATGCGCGGCAGCATCGATGAGGTGGTCGTCGTGGACGCACAGGCGGATCGGGTCGGCGAGGCGCTGCTCAGCATCCGCCACAACAACCATCCGGAATACAGCGAGTGTGTTGAGGAGGCCACGCTGGTGGCCCTGGACGCGACAGGAGCAGTGGTCGGATATGTACTGACCATCGCCGAGCCGCTGTTCGCGGTGTTGCTCGATATGGGCGTGCACCCCGCGCACCGGCGGCGCGGACTGGGTCAGGCGCTGGTGAGCGCGGCCCTCCAGAACCTGACCAGGATGGAGTGCCCAATGCTGGTGCTGATCGTCACAGCCCGGAATACTGCAGCGTTACACCTGTATGAGCAGCTTGGCTTTGAGGTTCTTAACACGGGAGAGATGGCGATCTGGTGGCGTGATGGTCGCCAGCGTGCCTGGCAAAACGGATAGGGAATCCACACGGGAGGGCAAACGATGCGAACGATGAAGCTTGGTACGACGGGCCTGGAAGTCAGTGCGTTATGCCTGGGGGCGATGTACTTCGGCACCCGTCAGGACGAGGCGTTATCCTTCGAGTTGCTCGACCACTACGTTGACGCAGGTGGCGCTTTCATTGATACAGCCAACATCTACGCTCACTGGGTGCCCGGCTTCAAGGGCGGCGAAAGCGAGGCGCTGCTGGGTCGCTGGCTGAAGGCTCGCGGCCACCGCGACCGGCTGGTGATCGCCTCCAAGGTCGGCTTCAACTATTCCGAGCAGACACGCGGCCTCAGCGCCCGGCAGATCGAAACCGAGTGCGAAAAGAGTCTGCGGCGGATGGGCATTGAGACCATCGACCTGTACTATGCCCACGTCGATGATCCCCACACGCCGCTGGAAGAAACGCTGGAAGCCTTCGACCGGCTGGTCAGGGCTGGCAAGGTGCGGGCCATCGGCGCCAGCAATTACTCCGCCTGGCGGCTGGAAAAAGCCCGCTGGATCAGCCGGGTTAACGGCTGGGCGCAGTTTGGCTGTATCCAGCAGCGCTACACGTATGTGCGGGCGCGGCGCGGTCAGGTTTTCACCCCGCAGGTTGAGGCCAACGAAGACCTGCTGGCCTACTGCCAGGCTGAAGGGGTGACGCTGCTCGCTTACTCCGCACTGCTGGGCGGGGCCTACACCCGCAGCGACCGCGAATTCCCGCCGCAGGTACAGGGACCGGACATGGATAACCGGCTGGTTGCCCTGCGGGACGTGGCCCGCGAGCAGAACGCCACCCGCAACCAGATCGTACTGGCCTGGATGCTGGCCGGTGGCGTGCTGCCACTGATCGCCGCCAGCACCCACGAGCAACTGCAGGAGAACCTGGACGCGCTGAACATCACCCTGACCGAGCAGCAGCTTGCCCGCCTGAACGCAGCGGGGTGGTAGAAAGCGGTGAGAGCATCACCCGGCGGGCGGCGGCAGGTGCTGGTTGGCCGGTCGCCTGCCGGGCTATTCGATGGTGAACCCTGGAGGCAGCCTGTCGGTTGCCTGTTGTAATTGAAGGAGCAACATCGGTGAAAATCTTCGTGCCGGGCCGTATTTGCCTGTTTGGGGAGCATTCCGACTGGGCCGGGGGCTACCGCCGGATTAACGCCGCGATCGAAAAGGGCTACGCCCTGATCTCCGGCACCAACCAGGGCATCTATGCCGAAGTCGAGCCGCACCCCTCCGCCCTGATCCTGACCTCAACCACGCCCGATGGCCAGACTATCGGGCCGGTGGAAATCCCGATGGAGCCGCGCGCGTTGCTGCAGGTGGCCGAAGAGGGCGGCTACTGGAGCTATATCGCCGGCGTAGCCTACCAGATCCAGACCAACTACCATGTGCGCGGGCTGGTGATCGACAACTACCGGACAGACATGCCCATGAAGAAGGGGCTATCTTCCAGCGCCGCGATCAGCGTCCTGACGGCGCGGGCCTTCAACCGCGTCTACGACCTCAAGATGACCGTGCGCGGCGAGATGGAGATGGCCTACCAGGGCGAGATCACCACGCCGTCGCGCTGCGGACGGCTGGATCAGGGCTGCGCCTTTGGCGTGCGCCCGGTGCTGATGACCTTCGATGGCGAGCGGCTGGATACCCGCGAGTTGCAGGTCAAGCAGGACCTGTACTTCGTCATCGTCGATCTCAAGGCCCGCAAGGACACGATGGAAATCCTGCGGCGGCTCAACCGCTGCTACCCCTTCGCCCAGAACGAGATCGAGGCCGGTGTGCAGGAGTTGCTCGGCCCGATCAATCGCCGGATTGTTCACCAGGCGATGGATGCCCTGGTCGCCGGTGACGCGCAGCGGCTGGGCACACTGATGATCGAAGCGCAGACTTTCTTCGATCGTTACGCTGCGCCAGCCTGCCCGGAGGAACTGACCGCGCCGGTATTGCATCGCGTGTTGAATTACGAACCGCTCCAGCCGCACATCTGGGGCGGCAAGGGCGTCGGCTCCCAGGGGGATGGCACCGCCCAGTTCATCTGCCGCAGCGAGGCCGACCAGCAGGCTGTGATTGAGATCATCGAGCGTGACCTGGGCATGGAATGCCTCAAGCTCACCCTCTCCTCAGGGCCAAAGGTGCGCAAGGCGCTTATCCCGGCGGCGGGCTTCGGCACGCGGCTGTTCCCGGCTTCCAAAGCCACCAAGAAAGAACTATTCCCGATCGTCGACCGCGATGGCATCGCCAAACCGGCCATCCTTCTGATCGTGGAGGAGGCGCTCAACGCCGGGATGGACGAAGTGATCATCATCGTCCAGGAGCACGACCTGGCCGCCTTCCAGGCATTCTTCAACATCCAGGTGCCGATCGAGAACTACAACAAGTTGCCACCGCACTTTCAGGAATATTCAAAGCGGCTGCTGGAGATCGGACGGCGTGTCCGCTTTGTGATCCAGATGACCCAGGAAGGCTTCGGCCACGCCGTCTACTGCGCCCGTGAAGCGATCGGCGACGAGCCGTTCCTGCTGATGCTGGGCGATCATATCTATCGCTCGGACGGCGAGCGCTCCTGCGCGCAACAGCTAGTGGATGCCTTCAACCAGCACGGCATGAGCGTGGTCGGGCTGCGTCGCACGCCGGAGGAGATGATCGGCAGCTTCGGGACAGTCGGCGGGCGCTGGCTGGATGACGAGCGCCGGACGCTCAACATCACCGAATTCGCCGAAAAGCCCACCGTTGACTATGCCCGTACCAACCTGCGGGTGGATGGCCTGCCGCAGGATGAATACCTGACGCTGTTCGGCCAGTACATCATCAAGCCGCAGATCTTCGACTATCTGGAGGAGCACATCCGGGCCAATGTCCGCGAGCGCGGGGAGTTTCAGCTGACTTCGGCGCTGGATCGCCTGCGCCAGGAGGACGGCTTCCGCGGGCTGGTCATCGATGGCCAGCGCTTCGACATCGGCCTGCCGGAATACTACCTGCGCACGCTGGCGGACTTCAGCAAGTAGGGGTGGGGGGCTAACCCTCCACCCCGGCTACAGGGGCTTACCGCCACCAGCCAATGGCTGAAAGTGCAAAATCAGGGCACAATACAGGTGGGGGACCGTGCCGCAACATTGCCAGACAGGCAGGCGCGTTATGGGATATTACGACGTGACACGCCAGCGGGTGACGCTGGACGGTCAGCGAATTGTCTTCCACACCAAGGCCGGTCTGGAAACCTGGGCGGAAGTGGAGACGGCGGTGAGTCTGCTGGCGGAAAACGCCGACGTCCAGCCGGGCGATCGCGTGCTATTGCTGGAAGCCGGAACCGGCGTGCTGGCAGTCTGGGCGGCCCGGCGCGGCGGAGAAGTGCATTGCTACGATGACAGCCTGATCGCTGCCCGGCTGACGCGGGAGACGCTGGCCGCCAACGGCGTCACCGCGACCGTCTACGAAGCGCCCTGCCCGTCCGGCGGCGCGGGGAGCCTCTTCGACGTGGCCCTATTGACCATCCCCAAAGGCCGCGCCTACACCCGTTCGCTGCTGGGAGCTGCCTTCCATGCCCTCAAGCCGGGCGGGCGGCTGTACCTGGCCGGGCCGAACCCTGCCGGGGCCAAGTCAGTTGTCAAAGACGCCGGGCTGATCCTGGGGCGCTCGGCCACCATCCGCACACGGGCGCGTAACCGTATCGGCGTGGCCGTGCGGCTGGCCGGGGCAAGCGGCGTGGCCACACCCACCGAATCCTACCGCGAGTTCGAGGCCGCCGGGTTGCGGCTGTTCGGGATGCCGGGCGTCTTTAGCTGGGAAGAACTCGATGACGGCACCGCCCACCTGCTGGATACGCTGGATCACGCCCTGTGCGCCGGGCGGCGCGTGCTGGATATGGGCTGTGGCTACGGGGCGATCGGGCTGGCGGCGGCTCGCCATGGCGCGGCAGCAGTGGACATGGTGGATTCCTCCTGGCTGGCCCTGGAGTGCGCCAGCCACGGCATCCGCGCCAATGGCCTGAGCGCGGTATGCCGCGCCTGGGCCAGCGATCTGTATTCCGATGTCGGCCCGGAACCCTACGATCTGATCCTCTCCAACCCGCCGTTCCACGTCGGCCATGCGGTCGATACCGAAGCTGCCGCCGAGTTGATCGGCGGTGCACGGCAGCGGCTGGCTCCCGGCGGGCGCTTAAGGCTGGTCGCCAACCTGTTCCTGCCCTACGACCGGCTGATGGCCGAGGTCTTCGGCGCGGAACAGGTACGCGCTCTCTATGAAGGATCGCGCTACCGCGTCCTGGAAGCGACGCGCTAGATCCCCGGCGGAACCTGCCGGTTTAGAGCAGGGTCAGTGCCACCGCTGCCCCGGTGACGATCAACGCCTGGGCGGTGATGTACGTCCCCCAGATAACATCTCCCAGGTAGGCCCGGCGCAACCCGGCGAACAGCCGCATAGCGATCAGGCCGTCGGAGAGGACGAACAACAGCCCACCGATGGCCAGCGACCACAGCGGCAACGCCTGCAGGGCCAACCCAACCGCCACCCCGGCCATCGTCGCCAGTAGCAGTCCATAGACCAGACTCAGGACGATCATGATCCGGGGAGCCGTGCTACCCCGCGTCGCCCCCCACCACAGGAGTAACCCGACCAGCCACAACAGCACGACGCCCACCAGCAGCGGCGCGGCGTTCGTCAGGCCAAGGATCGTGGCGTATTCCCGCAGCGCCAGCAGATAGGCAATATGGCCAAGACCGAAGGCGAGCATCCCCTTGATTACATCCGGCTCGCCAAACACACCGGCCATGAAAATATCCCCCGCGAAGCCCAGCGCCACGCCGAGGGTCGCCAGCACCGCCGCTGTACTGAGGGCGGTATCGCGCGCGCCGCCCAGCCAGATCGCAGCGGCAAGGCCGATCAGCAGCACCGTCTGCGGCAGCTGGTGCCGCTTGGCCATCCGTCCCAGCCGATCGCTGTCATAGTGTCCCCGTGCCAGGGCGTAAACCACCAGCGCCGCCGCGGCCAGCAAGAGCAGCAAGGCAATCGTCCCCCATGGTGCAGTCAGGCGATCCAGACCGAGCATCGTCTCTCCCTCCTTTTCCACCCTGCCAAGCGCAACACTCCCCTCTATTCTACGCTGAAAACCCCCACCCTACCGGCGGCAGGATTGCCGGGCAGGTGATGGAAATCACGCCAGCCAGGGAGCAATCACCACTGGCTGAGGCCCCGGTTTGGTGTTATCCTTTTTTGTACAGGTTATCTCCTTGGATTGTGCATTTTGACCAAGCCAGGGTCGAAAGGAAGTTCCATGACCACAGCGAGTCCACGCGTAGAAGCCGCGAACCCGTATGAGAACGCGATCCAGCAGCTGGATCGGGCGCTGCGCTACCTGGAAGTCTCCCCCGGCATGGCTGAGTACCTGCGCCGGCCCAAGCGCGAATTCACCGTCAACTTCCCCGTGCGGATGGACAACGGCGAGATCCGGATGTTCACCGGCTACCGGGTGCAGCACAGCATCGCGCGCGGCCCGGCCAAGGGTGGCATCCGCTTTCACCCGATGGTTTCGATGGATGAAGTTCGCGCGCTGGCCATGTGGATGACCTGGAAATGCGCCGTCATGAACCTGCCTTATGGCGGGGCCAAAGGCGGCATCATCGTCGACCCGCGCGAGCTGTCGCAGGCCGAACTGGAGCGCATGACCCGGCGCTTCGCCTACGAACTGACCCCGATCATCGGGCCGGACGATGACATCCCTGCCCCTGACGTAAACACCGGCGCGCAGACGATGGCCTGGATCATGGACACTTATTCCATGATCAAGGGGACCCCTTCGCCCGGCGTGGTCACCGGCAAGCCCATCCCCCTGGGCGGGTCGCTGGGCCGTCACGAAGCCACCGGTCGTGGCGTGATGCACACTGTCGTCCGGGCGCTCAAGCACCTGGATATCCCGGTCAAGGGTGCGCGGGTGGCTGTGCAGGGCTTTGGCAATGTCGGCTCGGTCGCAGCCTACCTGCTGCAGGATCAGGGGGCCAAGATCATCGCCATCAGCGATGTGAGCGGCGGCCTGTACAACCCCGCTGGATTCGACGCCCGTGACGTGCTGGCCTATGCCCGCAAGAACTCCAACCTGATCGAAGGCTACCCCGGCGGCCAGCCGATCACCAACGAGCAACTCCTGACCATCGACTGCGACGTGCTGATCCCCGCCGCGCTGGAGAACCAGATCACCGGGGCCAACGCCGCCGACATCAAAGCCAGAGTGATCGCCGAAGGCGCCAACGGCCCCACTACTCCGGAAGCCGACGACATCCTGCGCGCCAAAGGTGTGATGATCATCCCCGACATCCTGTGCAACGCTGGCGGCGTGACCGTCTCTTACCTGGAGTGGGTCCAGAACCGGCAGAGCTTCTTCTGGACGGAGAAGGAAATCAACGACCGTCTGGAACACATGATGGACGAGAGCTTCTACGCCGTGCTGGGCATCGCCGAAGATATGCATGTCGACATGCGCACGGCGGCTTACATCCTGGCCGTGCGACGCGTGGTAGAAGTCACCCAGTTGCGCGGCTTCTATCCGTAAAAGCAACGATCCCCGGCCTAAGCCACAGGATCAGGCAGACCATCATCACGGGGGCGTGCCTGCCGCACGCCCCCGTCCTTTGGGTAAAGTGCCCCAGCCGATTTGAACGGTTCGCTGTTGTGTTGCGCCTGGCTCTCGCCTTAGAATGAAGGTGTCAGAAAACAGAAACGCCGTTCCGCACTGGGCTACAACAACCAATGGCGTTTCGGCATACCTGAACAAAATAATGTTATTGGGTGAAGCGCGGCTTCCGGGGCGGGGCCGCGTTTCCTGTTGGCCCGGCCCCACTACCCCCTCAGCACATTCACTCGTTGTAATAGCGCAGGTAGCCCAGGGCCTCATCCTGGTCGGTGTTCATAATCAGCTCAAACAGACGGCCCTGGCTGACCGCTGGTACATCGATGACGGTAATGTAGGGTGCCAGCGCCGCATCCTGTGGCAACAGTTCCGGCAACACATTGGGCGCACGCTCAAAGAAAGCGTGGTTGAAGTAGTTGCCCGGCTCGCCGGGGAAGAGCGCCAGCGGGTAGATTCGCGCCTCCACCAGGTCCTGGAAGAAGTGCGTGCCATAAGCCATTTCCGGCGCGCCGTTGCTGCTGGTGGAAATCGCCACTTCGATCAGGGCGCGGCTGTTGTAGATATCCGCATAAGAGACCTTGACGCCCAGGTGGATATTGGACGATCCCCAGCGACCGGGGCCGAGCAACACGAACTGTTCATGCTTCAGCCGTTCGTTCAGGCGGCCTATCACGCGCCCAACCTCCAGCCGCAGATGCGGCTCTTCGATCTGGTTGTAGGTCGGCTTGACCCAGACCAGATAGCGCACGCGCTGCACCACCCCTTCTGGCACCTGCCGGCAGGCGGTGAACAGCTTCAACTCAGGGGGGATATCACGGGGGATGGGCGGCGCGGCCTCCGGATCATGCTGACTGAGCGGTCGACACTGCAGCAGGGCAATCTCAAAGTTGACCGTTGGATAGGTCTGCGTGATCTCCACCGCATATTCGATATCTACCGGACGGTTGTAGTAACTCTGCAGGCAGGCCAGAATCTGCCGCATCATCTCCGCGAAGCGAGTGCCCGTCAACAGCGCATCGAAGGTGAACACCAGCTTATCCGGGTCAACCCTGGTCGGCCTGGTCATGAATGGCTGGATGTAGTCGCCGGCCATCTCCGCCGCCAGCAGGCGCAATGCCGGATGGCTGGAGTCGATCACCTCGGTGATCGGCAATGTGCGGAAGGCGTTGGCCTCCAGATCGATGACATCGATCAGGTGCTGCGAATACTGCTGAATCTGCTTGCTGCGTGTTTCCGGGCGCAGTTGCGGGTGGGAAAGCGCGACCATGCGCGGGTAATCATTGGCGACGCGGTCCACCGCCCGCGTACCCAGCCCGGCCACCAGGCGCAGCAGCCCGTCCTCGCGGCGGATGCGCGGACTCCAGCGGAATGGATTGCGGCTGAAGCCGACCCCGGCCACCGTCGGGAAGTAGTAGCGGCCATGGCGCTGGCCTTCCACCTTCTGGATCAGAATGGCCATGCGCTCATCGAAATCGATCAGGCCCATCTGGGCACGATAGATCAGCGCATCCGGATTGAGTGTGCTTGCGTAGATGCGTAGCATGGCCTGCGCCGCGTCGCGCAGGTTCTCCTCCAGCGTACCCTGATTGGGCAGGAAGTAGCTTTCGTATTTGCCGGCGAAAGACGTATCGAAGCTGTCTTCCAGCAGGCTGGAGGAGCGGAAGATCAGCGGCGTCTTGCCCACCTCCTCCAACAACTCGCGTAGCTTATCCAGGACATACTGCGGCACGCGGGCGCTGGTATAGGCGGCGTAGACCTTCGGATAATCGGCGATGATCTCCTCCGTAGAAAGGTACTTCTGGTTCATATAGCGGAAGAGATCATTCAGTTCCTTGACCTCGTAGAACACGTCCGAGCCGATATACCACGACTCCGGGATACGGATTTTTTCCGGTGGAAAGCCGCAGGATTGCGCGTCCTGCTGGAGCAGCTTCCAGGCCAGCAGCATCCCGGCAGCCTTGCCACCGATCTTGCCGCGCCCGATGCGATGATCACGGATGTAGCGCAGGTCGGCCATGGTGAAGACTTCCCGCGCCAGCCGGGCAAACTGCAGGTGATCGCTGATCATGGCTTTGATCAGCACCACCTTGATCTCGCGCAGATGATGCTGGACCTTGAGAAACTCCTCGTGCGGAAGCCGCTCGTAGCGTTCACCCTCGGCAAAAAGCACATCCCAGGGAGCGATCTCCGGGTTAAAGGTCAGGCGGAACTCGCTATCCGGGACGCGCTGGGTGATGATCCGGGCCACGATCTGCTCAAAGAGCGAATGTGGCAGGTTATAGGCGAAATAAAAATCGGTCAGGTAGTCGCGGACAGTGCTAACGCGGGCGTTCCATTCGCGCGGGCTTTCTTCCGCAAAGGGATCATGCAACCCTTCGCGATGCTGCGATTGGATGGCTTTCTGGTAGACTTCTTTCTCAAAGTCCTCGTCGCTGATGATCCCGCGCGAGAACAACTCTTTGCGCATCTCAGCGCGGATGGTACGGCTGAGGATGGGATACTGGGAGATCTCCAGGTACAGCTTGAAGACTTTAGGCATGTATTGATCGTTGAATTCCATAAGACTCCCTGCCCATCCCGTCACTACTTGAGTCAGACAGTCTGATTATCCATCGGCGGGTAGAAAAGAGGCAAGGGGTAAGCGAAAGCGGAAGGGCCGGTAGGGGCGCAGTACCAGCGCCCAAAGATCAGGTCACCAGGATACGCAGTGAATGCAGGCAAAGGACCGTAGGCATGGGATATTGGGATAGGCGTGTGGCGCTGGTAATCGGTGCCGGAGATGGCCCAGGGCAGGCCATCGCCCTGGGCCTGGCCAGGCGCGGCGCAGCCGTCATGGCCGCCCACATCAACCCGACCCTGGCCGACGCGACGGCGGACGCGATCCAGGCGGCGGGAGGGCAGGCGCTGAGCTACACCGTGGATATTGGCAACCGCTTTCAGGTAGCGGCCATGATCGAGCAATTGCGGGATGCGTTTGGCGGGCTTCATCTTGTGGTCAACGCCTGGTGGGTCAACAAACGCCAGCCGTTCCTGACGCTGGACGAATACGACTGGCGGCGGGTGATCGAGGTCAATCTGACCGGCGCGTTTCTGGTCGGGCAGCTGGCCGGTCGGGTGATGGTTGACGAAGGCGGCGGGGCGATTGTCCAGCTCCTGCCGCCGGTCGCTCCCGGTGCAGTGCAGCAGGCGCCTTACGCCGCCAGTGCGGCGGGCCTGGCAGCCCTGTGCGCGGCAATGGCCGCCGAACTGGAGCCGCTGGGCGTGCGCGTTCTGGCCATCCCCACGCTGGATAGCGTCGACGCAACCGTCGCAGCCGTCCTCAACGCGCTCCAACAGGCGCTGGAATAACGGCTCTCCGGCGCGTTGCATCCTCCCCTGAACTGCGCTATGGTAACAAACAGCAGGAAGGTGATGAAATCAACGGCAACCAGGGGCAGGCTATGACGGACACGGTGCAGGTGGCAATCGACGATCGGATGAGGTTGCTGGCCGCGCTACTAGCGGTCACAACCTGGCCGGAAGATGAGCAGCGGCGCAAAGCGCACGGCACCCACATCCACGCCCGCAATACGCGGCGACGGCTCCAGACCTATGACAAGCATCCCGCCGTGGTTATCCTGCAGGGGTTACTGGATCGCGGCGTGCCGCTGGAGGAGCTATTCGGGTACGTCCTGCAGCTGGAATGGCCGGCGTTGACCGGCGGCGAGCAGCCAACCTGGGCGCCACCCGCCTGGCCGCGCCACCTGGTTGCCTTCTACCAGGATACCGGCCTGGCCCAGTGGTGGCAGGAGGAAGCACGCCACTGGGAAGAAGCCCGCCAGCAGGTGGAAAAGTTGTTCGCTTCGGCGCAGCTACACACCTTTCTGGAGCCATTCGTCGGCCCGATCCCTGACACGCTGATCTTCCTGCCCAACCTGTGCTACCCGACCGACATATCCCTTGGCGCAGCGGTTGATGGCCGTCTGTATTGCATCACGCCGCCGCGCGTCGCCGTCGGCAACAACCCACCCTGGCCCTTTGACGATGACCCGGCCCATCTCTACCGCGCCGCCCTGATGCAGTACGGGCGGTTGCTGCTGCGCCGTTACCTGCGGGCACACGCCGACGCGCTGGCCGAAGCCAGCGCCCAGCCTTTGCCGGTCACGCCCACGTTCACCGCCCTATACCCCACCTGGGAAGCCCAGCTCTTGGCGTTGGTCGGGCTGAGTCTGGTGGTGATCTACCTGCAGGATTGCGTCAGCGAGCAGGAGGCCCAGGCTTACGTGCTGATGGAGCGCAAAGTGCACGGCCTGACCGAGTTGCCCGGCGCGGTCAGCGTGATGCGCCGTTACCTGCGTGGGCGGCAAGACGGCACTTACCGCGAATTCGCCGACTTTCTGCCGCACTTTGGCAAGCATCTGCGCGTTGCCCGCACCATTATGGCGTTGTAGCGGTGCCGCGGGCGCAGCAGTGCTGCGGGCGCAACATATGGCGCTCCTGCCACCGGCATTTGCTGCCTGCCCCCCTACACCCCACCCACCGGAATCGGGTATCATAACGCCCGTATGCGCCAGAGACAGGGTGTGACCCGGCCCATCACGCCGGTGAGGACCAGGAGACAGCCATGAGCTTTGATCTGCGGACATTTGTCGCCCGGCTGCGCCAGCCGGAGGCTGCACCGGGCTGGTCGGCCACGCTGGCGGCGATGCTGGTGCTGGCATACCTGGCAGCGCGTGTGATTGCCCTGGCCATTCTGTCCGTCCTGCTGGATGCTGAGGCAGCAGCGCGGGGGGTATTCAGCCCGCTGGCGGCCAACCTGGCCGGGGTCGCCGCCGCGCTGATGGCGCTGGGGCTGGCCGCGCTGACTGTACGGCCGCGGGTACGCGGGCCGCTGGCGGCGGCTCTGGGCCTGCAGCGCTGGCCCGGCTCAACCCTGCTGCTGATGATCTTCGCCCTGGGCATGGCCATCCTGATCGATTTTGTCCCGCTGCTGTTCCAGACGATCGGCCTGCCGGTCACGTTGCAGGGTCTTGGCGCTGGCGGCCTGGCGGACTGGCTGGCGGCGGCCCTGTACGTGGTGGTGGCTGCGCCGCTGGCGGAAATGACTTTGCTGGCCGGGATGCTCTTCCCGGCCCTGGCTGCCGGAAGCAGCCGCCTGCTGGCCATTGGTCTGACGGCGCTGATTTACGCCGCTGTGCAGAACTTTGACAACCCGGCCAACCCCGTCGCCTGGATCGAGGCGCTGTTGACCGGCGCGTTCCTGATCATCCTGCGGGCGTACCAGCGGTCGACGCGCCCAACCGTCATCGCCGCCGCAATGTTCGGCCTGTTCGCCCTGTTCAAGGCCCTGCGCCTGTTCCTGTAGGGGAATAGACGGGACCTTGCCGCACACGGTCTTGTGGTATGATTGCGCCGGGAAATTCGCAGGAAGCCGTGACGGGGACACGGCCTCCGTCGCACCGTCCAGCCTGGCATCACGGATACTGATGGCTGCCACTGAGATCACCCTGCTCTATACCGCGCGTCTGGCCGGGAGGCTGGATCTGCTGCCGCGCCTGTTCGGGTCTATCCAGGCAGCGCGGGCCGCTTCCGCCGGGCCGGTCATCCTGCTGGATCTGGGCGGATCGTGCCACCCCGCGGCCTGGGAATGCGCCGCGACGGAGGGGCGGGCCGCCCTGTTCGTTCTGGAAGCAATGGGCTATGATCTGGCCTGTCTGTCCGTGGACGACTGCCAGCGGATGAGTCCTGGCGCGGCGCAGCGCCTGCAAGAAGCCACTCACCTGCCGATCTGCGGGGCGGTAGAACTGGGTCTGCCACCGGTTGTCACCGTAGAGGCAGGCGGCCAGCGCATCGCCTGCCAGTCTCCGGCAGCGCCGCAGGCCGCCGTCCCGCCGGGGATCAGCCTGCTGATCCGGCCAGATGAAGCTGGCCAGGCGCCACGTCTGGAATCAGCGGCGCGAACGCTCTGGCTGCCCCTGCCGGATGGGGCGCTGGGAGCCGTTGCAGTGAGCCTGGCACAGGATGATGCGGGCCGCTGGAAGCCGGTAGCCATCGCGCAATTGCCCGTCGTCGCGGTACCGGAACGGGCCGATCCGGTCATCGCCGCCACCGTCGCCTTTGTGCGGGAGGAAGCGCGGCTGTACCGGCGGCGGCTTGAGCAACCACAGGAAACAGGGCAAGGGGGGCGCTCATGAATCAATCAGAGCTGGTTCAGAACCTGGACTCGTTTTTCAACAGCGCGGCCTTCAACGAGGAACCTCACTGGCGGCCCCGCCTTTCCGATCGGGATTTCCACATCCTGGAGCGATTCGCCCTGCCGGAGTTCCGCAACGGCTCCTGGAATGGTCTGTTGCTGGACAACACCGAACGCATCGACCGGGTGTACACCATCGTCTTCCCCACCCAGGACGTGATCGACACGATCATCGCCCGCGAAGTGGCCCGCGGCGCGCCAGGGGCGCTGATCTTCGCCCATCATCTGCTGACCCTGGATCAGGAACGGCGACGCTTCCTGCTGATCTCCGAGGATCAACTGGAAGAGCTGAAGGAGCACCACATCAGTTTTTACCTGTGCCACGCGCCGCTGGATCACCACCCGGAGATTTCAACCGCCTCAGCGCTGGCCAATACGCTCGGCCTACGGGAACAGGCGCGCTTTGCCCAGCGGGAAGGCGGACCGTTCGCCATTCACGGCATGGTCGGCAAACCGACCAGCTTCCAGGCGTTCGCCCAGCGGCTGGCCAAACTGACCGATGTTGACCGCCTGCGTTACGACCAGATTCGCCACAATGGGCTGCCGGTGCAACATGTCGCCGCCGTGCCCGGTAATGGGGCCGATCCAGAGCTGCTGGAACAGGCGATCGCCCTGGGCTGTGACACCTACGTGACCGGCCAGTGGTGGTTTTACGGCGAGACGGACTACGCCGAAACCCAGCGGACGCGCATGCGCGAATTGCTGCTGGGCGGGTTGCGGCTGAACCTGCTGGGCGTTTCCCGTTACGCCACCGAGATGGTAGTCATGCGGGAGCAGATGCTCGGCTGGTTCCGCGCCCAGGGCGTGGATGCCGAATTCATCCCCCAGGGCGATCCCTGGGCGTAGCCCGGCTGGCAGACCGCCAGCCCCCTCATGCGAATTGCGGCAGGTAAGCGGCGTGAGTCCGTAACAGGTCGTCCAGCACGGCGGGAGCGCGGTCGGCGTCCGGGCCAAGCGGATGCGTCACCAGGGCCAGCAGGGCCGCGTCACGGTCGCCGGTCACGGCAGCCTTCGCCGTCAGCAGCTCGTAGCTCTTGATCTGGTGGATCATCCCCGCCATCGGCTCCGGCAGCGGTTCCGCCGGGAGCGGATGCGGCCCCTCCCTGTCGACACGGCACGGCAGTTCCAGCACCCAGTCCTCCGGCCAGCCGGGGACGGCCCCTGCGTGGGGCACATTGACGACATGGGTCATGCCGTCGCCACCGCGCAGGGAACGTAGCAGCAACACCGCCGCCGTCGAGTAGTAAGCCCCACCGCGCTTTTCCAGTTCAGGCGGCGGCTCGGTCAACGTTGGGTCGGCATATTTCGCCAGCAGGGCCTCCTCGATGGCCATGACCTGTTCGGCGCGGCTGGGCGGCCATTGCTCCTGCTGCTGGCGGATGACATGCGGTGCGCGATAGAAGTACCTGAGGTAGTAGCTGGGCACCATCCCCTGAGCGCGCATGAGGTACGGTGGGATGCTGGGATCGCTGCTGGTCTCCTGCTCGCTCAGGTACTGCTGGAAGACAGCCGGCCAGACATCCTCGCCGTCAACTTTCGCCCCCCGGAACCAGGTCAGATGGTTAAGGCCGAGCATGTCGATCTCGACGCGCTCCGGCGCGACATCAAACTGGCGGGCGACGCGCATCCGGTAGCCGATCGGGATGTTGCACAGGCCGATGCTGACGATATCCGGGGCGTAGGTGCGCAGGGCCTGGGTCACCAGGCCGGAGGGGTTGGTGAAGTTGATCAGCGGTGCACCCGGCGCGGCAGTGCGCATTTCCTCTGCCAGGGCCAGCAGAACCGGGATCGTGCGCAGGGCCTTGGCAAAGCCGCCGATGCCGGTCGTTTCCTGCCCGACCAGCCCCCAGCGGCGACCCAGATACTCGTCCTCGCGGCGGGCAGCCATATGCCCGACACGCAACTGGGTGGTCACGTAGGCCGCGCCGGCTACCGCCGCCCGGCGGTCAGTGTGCAGGGTGACGGCGAACGGTTCCCCTCTGGCGGCGACCATCCGCCGGGCAAAGCCGCCGACCACCTCCAGCCGTTCAGCATCGATGTCCATCAGCGCCAGCTCGGTGATCGGAAATGAGTCGTGATAGCGGATGAAACCGGAGACCAGCTCCGGCGTGTAGGTGCTGCCCCCGCCGATGACCGTAACTTTCATCGCCGCTCTCCCCGGCGCCTGTGCGCCGTCAACATTGCCGCGCCCGGCCTAACTATACCCGATCTGATTGCTGGATGGCAGCAAACAAGGGTAGGCCCCGCAATACCTCAGCCCTGATCATGCCGGGTTGGGCAACTGGTAACATCTGATCTTGCTCACGCACATTAACCCCGGCGCCGGGGCGGGTAACGCCGGGCAGCGGCCCCGCGCAGTAGCGGGGCCGTTTGCTTCACCGGCGAGGATTATTCCAGTCTATAATCACCTGTTATGGGAGTGGATAAGTCTAGGGACACCGATACTCAGGGCACGAATCAATGTCTGTACTGCCATACCACGGAAAGTAGGGCGCAATGGCTCAGGAAGCCAGCGCGCGATATCAGATATGTCAGCGGGAATAACTCCGTGCCCTCCCGAACTGTCTTGAAGCTCTTTGTCTGGAACCACCGCCTGTTGTATAAGCACTGCTATCTAAACCGTCTTGACCATGCGAAGTTGCATATCCGTTTAAATATAAACTAATTTGACTAATGATAAAAATGAATATATACTGCTAAATGAGTTGACATAATATATTGTTCCGCGCAGTCCCGCCCACTGATATTGATTGGTATTCTCCCGTTTGCGTCATGGTTCCTCTCATTCCCTAACACTTCGATTCTCCAACGCGAGAGGTTATGTTCGACAGAATCAGAGACATGGAGTGGACCATGAAAAAGCTACTTGTTCTTTGCGCAGCGCTGATCATGCTGGCGATTCCGGCGGTGATTCTGGCGCAGGGCTGCCCGGAATGCGAACAGGGCGATAAGATCACCTGCACCAGTATCCAGGATGGCACGCTGCTGACCAGCGGCGGGTCGGTGATCACCACCGGCTACGATCAATGGGGCTACAATTACCAGGGGCACATGTTCAACGGTTTCTACTGCGATGCTTATCGGAATGCCGACTGGTGCCAGCCTTACAAAGATGTCTCGCTGATCATGAAGTGGAACGATGCCTGGCTCTCCAACCAGGACTGCAATGGTGATGGAAAGCTTGATCGCCACTACGGCTACCCAAGCTATATCGGCTCCGGTGCGTGGCTGACCAATCACCAGTCCGGAAGTTACGACACGAACGGGGTCACCTGCAACTGGACGTACTTCGTCAAGATAGTGGCCGCGCCGGCGGATGCCACGCTTGCTGGGGGCATCTGGTATAACGCTCGTGGTGTCGAGATCGGCCCGGCCATCTGGGGGGAGTTCGCAGTCATTCAGGAGGTCTACAACGATCCATGTGAGGGATTTCATGGCCTGCAATACCTCAGCCCTGACCATGCCGGGCTTGGCAACTGGTAACATCTGATCTTGCTCACGCGCATTAAACCCGGCGCCGGGGCGGGTGACGCCGGGCAGCGGCCCCGCGCAGTAGCGGGGCCGTTTGCTTCACCGGCGAGGATTATTCCGGACTATAACTACCTGTTACATATTCTTGTACCGTTACAGTTTTAAGGCATAAAATGAAGATGACGTTTAGCCCCCTGTTTTGTGTCCCTCACTCACAAGAAGGAGGACAGGATGCGAAAGATGTTTGAGGAATTCAAAGAATTTGCCATGCGCGGCAACGTGATCGACCTGGCCGTCGGCGTGATCATTGGCGCGGCCTTCGGCAAGATCGTCAGCTCGCTGGTCAACGACATCATCATGCCACCCATCGGCCTGCTGCTCGGCGGGATCGACTTCTCCAACCTGTTCATCAATCTCTCCAGCACGCCCTACGCATCGCTGGCCGCCGCCCAGGAGGCCGGAGCGCCGACGATCAACTACGGTCTGTTCATCAACAACGTGATCGACTTCCTGATCGTCGCTTTTGTGATCTTCCTGGTCGTGCGCTGGTTCAACAGCCTCTCCAAGAAGCCGGAAGCGCCCGCCACCCCGACCACCAAGGAATGCCCGTATTGCTACACCCAGATCGCGATCAAGGCCACGCGCTGTCCCAACTGCACTTCGCAACTGGAGCAGACCTCCTGAACGGGCAGCAATCCAACTGGCGAATCTCCACGTATAGATCAGCAGAAAGCGGCGGTCGCCGGGGCGCCGCCGCAAGCTGGTACTCTTGCCGTCGCCGCTGACCTGCGACGGCTGCTTGACAGAAACGCCTAAACAGATGACTATGTGAAGATGAAGCCGGTGCCTGTTTTGCCAGGCGCAAAGGAGGAGGAGTGCAGATGGAAGGGTTCTTCAAGTTCATGGCCAGCACCAATGGCCGTATTGTGCGCGTCATCGTTGGGCTGATCCTGATTGCGATCGGCTGGCTGGCGGTCACCGGGGCCGCTTCGTGGATCCTCGCCATCATCGGCCTGGTGCCGTTGCTGGCGGGAATCTTCGACTTCTGCGTGTTCGCCCCGCTGGCCGGACTGTCCTTCAAGGGGGCTGAAATCCGCGCCAAGAAGTAACACAACAACCTTCACAACACGGGGAGAGCTGACCACATCGCCCTCCCCGTGTTGCTTTGCCAGGTGTGCGCGCCTTAACCGGCGGATGATGACGGCAGGGCTTCTGGCGTCGAACCGCCAGCTTCCTCGTAGACCTCGGAGAAGAAAACCTCGGCCAGTTGCGCGGCGTGGGCCATCAGGTGCCGCCCGGCCTGCACGCCCGCTTCCGAGCGCATGCCTTTGTCCAGCGCGTCCCGGTCAGGGAAGTACAGCTCCAGCGCCCGGTAGAAGACCGGCTGACCCTCCGGCGCGCCATAAATATGGTTCACCTGCCGGCGGATGACGCCGGGGATGCGCTCCATCAGGGCCAGGTTCGCCGTGTAGAATGCTTCAAACGCCTCCGGGTCCGCCGGTTCGCGGTAGAGGATGGTGAGCTTGATCATGGGTCAGCCTTTCATTGCCGCGCGTCACACCGGGGAGATGGTGCTACCCCCTGACCGGTCAACCATACCACGTCCCGCCCCGGCGGCCAAAGCAAAGGCGGCGTGCCTGCCACGCACGCCGCCAGACAACCTGATCGAGCGGACATCCTAACGGCGGCGCATCCCGCCGATCAGCAGGCCCAGCACCAGCCCCAGCAGGAAAGCAATGCCCAGCGACTGCCAGACATTGGCCTGGGCAACCTGCGTCACTTCCTTCCCGATATCCTCAAAGGTGTGATCTTCCAGGTAAGCGGCTGTTCGTTCCAGTTCTGCCGCCAGCTCGTCAGCCCGCTGCTTGGCGCGCGGATCCTCCACACCCTCCACTTCGCGGCGGATGCGATCTGCCGCCCGCTGCAACTCCTCAACCACCTTATCCTTCGCCAGCAGCGCCCGGTTAACCAGGTCGCGGCGCAGTTCGCGCATCTGGGCCTGTACGTCGGCCAGGTCGGCGCGGGCCTGCTCCGCCGCCTGATCCACCCGTGCGCGCACGTCTTCGGCGATCTCCTCGACGCGCTCCTCGATCGGCGTTCCGTTGTCGGCCATAGGCTCCTCCCTGTACGACTTTCACCGCGCTTATACTGATTTGATTATACCCGAAAACCCCAGCGGTGTTTTGCCCGCGACGATCGGCGTCCCCGCGCGGCCACGGCTGCGCCAGGCGCGAGCGTGGTATAATCCCCCGCCATGAGCGCACACCCGTCCTCTGATCGTCTGGCCGTCCTGCGGCGGCGCTGGCGGCGGCTGGCTGTTCTGGCAGCGCTGGCGGCTGTCCTCGTGGCCGGCCTGGGAGCCGATCTCGCCGCCCATGGCCTGGTCTGGCAGGCCCTGTGGAGCATCACCGGCGAGGAGCAACCCGCCGGGCAAATTCGCGGCTTCTTCGAATACCTGGGCAACTTCACCCGCCGCCAGCCAGATACCCGCCCGGAGATCGTCCCGGCGCTGGCGCAGGTCAACCCTTACGGCATCAACACCTTCCTGCAGCAGGAGGTCGAACCGGCCAAGCGCGAGCGCCAGGTGCAGATGATCGCCGAGGCTGGCTTCCACTGGATCCGCCAGGAATTCCCCTGGGAAGATATCGAGATTCACGGGCGCGGCGACTTTGAGGATCGGCGCAATGATCCGCCGCGCAGCGCCTGGGAAAAATACGATCACATCGTGGCCCTGGCCGGGCAATACGGGCTGGAGATCCAGGCCCGGCTGAGCAACCCGCCGGCCTGGAGCCGCGCTGACGGCAACGCGCGCGGCACCTTTGCCCCGCCGGATGACCTGCAGGACTTTGTGAACTACGCGGTCACGGTGGCTGAACGTTATCGAGGGCGCATCCGCGTCTACCAGGTCTGGAATGAGCCAAACATCTACCCCGAATGGGGCGAGCAAAACGTCGATGCGGCGGCCTACACTGACCTGCTCTGCCGTACCTACGAAGCCCTGAAAGCTGTCGACCCGACGATCATCGTCATCAGCGGGGCGCTGGCACCTACCGCCGCGCTCGACGGGCGTAACCTGACTGATGTAGCCTTCCTGCAGCAGATGTACGACGCCGGGGCGGGCACGTGCTTTGACGTACTGGCGGTCAACGGCTACGGATTGCGCAGCGGCCCCACCGACCGGCGCATGCGCCCGATGATCATGAACTTCGGGCGCAACCAGTGGATCCGCGACGTCATGGTCGCCAACGGCGACGCCGAAAAACCGATCTGGATCAGCGAGATGAACTGGAACCCGGTGCCGGGGCCGGAGGAAGTCCCCGATATCGCTGGACGTTACAACTATGGGCAGGTGACCGAAAAGCAGCAGGCCCGCTGGGTGCCGCTGGCCTACGAACGCGCCCGCCTGGAATGGCCCTGGGTAGGCGTGATCAACTACTGGTACTTCAAACCGGCCAGCGACTACGAACGCAACCAGAGCTTCTACTACTTCCGCATGGTGGAGCCGGACTTCACCCCGCTGCCGGTCTACGACGCCATGCAGGCGTACATCGCCGCCCACCCCTACCCGTGATGGCAGTTCCTGGCGGAGCCAGCACACTGGCGCCAACCCGGTCAGATCGGGGCCTGGCGGTGGAAGCGCTCCAGGGAAATGCGCAGGCGATGCTGCTCATTATCGCGAAAGTAATGGAGCAACTCGATCTCCGGCGGCTGAACGCCCATCTGCAACAGCGTGACCGCCACCCGTGCCCGGTAATCCGTCCCCCGATGGAAAAGGTAAGCCAGAATCTCCCAGCGAGCGTTGCGCTGCGGCTCCCCCCAGGTCGTGGTGTAGTCGATGATTTCGCCCAGCTGCGAATCGCGGACGTTCCTGACATAGTCGCGCAGATCGGCTTCTACGGCATCCCAGCGTTTGCGGATCACGTCGCGGTCAGGCAGCATGTCGGGCGTCAGGTTATGCGTCGGCGATATACCGCGCAGCCGGGCCGTCCATAGCCATTCCGCGCCCACCATATTGACCATTTGCTCATGCACCGAAAGCCCCAGCACGTTCTCCTTGCTGGCAAATTGCTCCTCGCCGAGCTGCAATACGCAATCCCAGAGCTGGTGATGCGCCCAGTAGTTATAGTCGCATAGAATCTGAAAGTGCTCGGCAATCATTGGCGGTTTCCTCAAGACCGGGTACAACAACCGGCAGTAGCTGTCAACCCTCATTGTACTGGAAGGTCCCGCCCGGCGATACCACCAGCGCTGCGCGGGGCCAGGCGGAGAGATGCGCTGATGATCCAGCAGTGCCCGACAACGCCTCGCCCACCTGTACAGCGCAGCCTGTGGCTGGCCCTGGCCGTGATCGTCCTGCTGCTGGCTGCCGGGTTGCGGCTGCACCAACTGGACGCGCAATCGCTCTGGAATGACGAAGGCGCCAGCTACGCCATGACCCAGCGGACGCCGGAGGCCATCATCGCCAACGCCGCCGCCGATATCCACCCGCCTGGCTACTATCTGCTGCTGGCAGGCTGGACGCGCCTGGCCGGAACAAGCGAATTCGCCTTGCGCTTTCCCTCCGCGCTGACCAGCCTGCTCACCGTGGCCCTGATCTACACGCTGGGACGGCGGTTATCCGGGCGGGGGGCGGGCATTGCCGCCGCCCTGCTGCTGGCAGCCAACACGTTCGCCATCTACTACGCCCAAGAAGCGCGGATGTACGCCCTGCTGGGTCTGTGGGCGTCGGCGGGCATGGCGGCGCTGGTTGCCTGGCTGGAGCGCGATGGGACGTCCCACGTCCCGTTGATCGCCCTGGCGCTGATCAACACCGCCGGGCTGTACACCCAGTACGCCTACCCGCTGACCATGCTGGCTCAGGGCGCGCTGTTCGTCCTGTGGTGGGTGTGGCGCTCTCCCCGATGGCAACCGCTGCTGCGCTATGTCGCCGCCAACCTCCTGACGCTGGCATTCTTCACCCCCTGGATCGGGGAAGCGCTCCGCCAGGTAACTACCTGGCCGAATAGCGGCGCGGGCACGCCGCCGGAGACGCTGCTGAGTACCGTCGCGTTCGGGCTGGCGGCGGGATCACCGCCGTGGTGGGCCATCTTCGCCGCGCTGACCTGCGCCGCAACCGGCCTGTGGTTCCGCCGCGACCGCCCGCTGCTGGCCCTGCCCGCAATCTGGGCCGCTGTGACGCTGGGCGCTTTCGCCCTGTTGCGACTCCAGCCGGACGACATCAAACAGCTCACGCCCGCCGCCAGTGCGATCGCTCTGTGGCTGGGCGCAGGATTGGCCGCCCTCTGGCGCGAGCGCTGTGCCGCACCGCGTATCGCCGCTGTAGCCGTCACCGTGGCTTTGGGCGCGACCCTGCTGGGTGCCCTGCCCGCGCTCTATAGCGATCCCGCCTTCCAGCGCGATGACTACCGGGCGATGGCTGCTGCCGTCCGGGCTGAGGCCGGTTCGGATGACGCTGTGATCCTGACCGGCCCCGGACAGGGAGAAGTCTGGGCCTATTATTACGATGGCCCGCTGCCAGTCTACCCGCTGCCGCGCGGCCTGGGTGGCGACGATGCGGCTACGCGGGCCGAACTGGAGACTATCCTGCGCAACCACCGGCGTATCTTCGCCCTGTTCTGGGGGGAACAAGAGCGTGACCCGAACGGCATCGTGACCGGAACGCTGGCCAGCCAGGCCTTCGAGGTCAGATCAGTCTGGGTGGGACGAGTGCGCTTTGTAGTCTACGCCGTCCCGCACGAAGCCGCGCATGCACCCACAACGCTGCTCGACCTGCGCTTCGCCGCCGCCAACGGCGACGCGCTGGTGCTGGAAGGCTACGCACTCGACCGGGTGGAGTCCTACGCGCCGGGCAACGCGCTCACCCTGACCCTGTTCTGGCGGGCCGATTCGCTGCTGCAAACCCGCTACAAGGTCTTCGTCCATCTCTACGCCAACCCGGACGCGCCCCCGCCCGCCCAGCATGATAGCGAGCCAGGCGGCGGGCTGGCGCCGACCACCACCTGGACGCCCGGCGCGACCGTGATCGATCGCCACGGCATCTTGATCCCCGCTGATCTGCCGCCGGGAGAGTACACGCTGGCGGTGGGGGTCTACGCCGCGGATGACCCGGCGGCGCGCCTGACCAGCCCGCAGGGGGAACGGGTGGCGATCAGGCAGGTGCACGTAGGGTGAGCCAGCGCAAGTACGGGACACCGCCACACACCGCAAGCGATCGCCGGTCGTCCCGGCCTGTACCCGGCTTACCCCCCTTCCCGGTGAGCGGTGTACACTGGAGCACATCTGGCTGTCAGAGACGCTCCCCCGCCAACAACAAGCAGGGAGCAGCTACCGATCCGAGGCGAAGCAATGCCCGACCAGTTGCCTGAACACCTGACAGACGTGCCGGGGGTGCTTTCCCCGCTAGCCCTGCGTGCCGCCTGGGAGATGCCCTGGAAGGCCCGCAATGAGATCGCCCGCCTGGTCATCCTGCCCTGGGTGCGGCTGCAGTTTGCCCTGACCGGAGTCCGCTGGGGACGCGGCTGGCGGCTGTACGGCGCGCCGATCCTGCAGATTCATCGCCGGGCGCGTCTGACCATCGGCGACCGGCTCAACCTGCGTTCCACGGTACGTAGCAATCCGCTCGGCCCCTCCCATCCGGTGATCCTCAGCGCCCGCCGCGCCGGGGCGCAGATCACCATCGGCGATGACTTCGGCATGACCGGTGGCGTGATCGTGGCCGAGGAACGGATCACGATCGGCGCGCGGGTGATCGTCGGGGCCAACAGCGCCATCGTTGACACCGACTTCCACCCGCTGGACGCCCGCCGCCGCCAGACTGATCCCAGCGCCGGGGCTACCGCGCCGATCGTCATCGAGGATGATGTGTTCATCGGGATGGAGTGCCTGATCCTCAAAGGGGCGCACATCGGCGCGGGCAGCGTGATCGGCGCGCGCAGCGTGGTCACCGGTGTCATCCCACCGGGCGTGATCGCGGCTGGCAATCCGGCTCGTGTCCTGCGCCGCCTGACTGATGGCGAAGCCGTTGTGCGTGAGGTGTAGGCTATGCTCCCGCTGCTCCTGCAGGGTATCAGTTTTGGCTATGCCGCCGGGGTGACGCCCGGCCCGCTGCAAATCTTCCTGGTGATGCAGACTTTACAGTACGGCTGGCGGCACGCCATCTGGTTGATCCTCTCCCCCCTGTTGAGTGACGGTCCGATCGTTGCCCTGATCCTGCTGGTGTTGCAGCAGGCCAGTGACGGCCTGCTGCGGGCAGTCGGATTGGCTGGCGGAGCGTTCGTGCTCTACCTGGCCTGGGGCCTGTGGAAACAGTTGCGCCGCGGCGACTTCAACCCCGTCCCCGTCGGTGCAGCGTCCGCCGCCACCCCGGCCAGCCCCTGGGCGGCGCTGCGCAAGGCGGTGACCATCAACATGCTCGGCCCCGGCCCCTGGCTGTTCTGGGGGACGGCAATGGGGCCGGTGGTCATCGCCGCCTGGCGGGAGTCACGGCCCTCGGCGATCCTGTTTGTGGCCGGGTTCTATGGCACGTTCCTGCTGGTGATGGCTGCTCAGGTGTTGCTTGTGCAACAGGCGCGGCGGCTGGGCACGGGCGTGGTACGCACCGCACTCTGGATCGGGCTGGGGGCGATGATCCTCTTCGCCGGGCGGTTGTGGTGGAGTGCCCTGGTACCCTAAAGCGTTACGGCAGCCACTCGTTGACCATGTCGTACACGTTATTGACGGTCACCTGGTACACGGCGTAGCTGGCGACCTCCACAATGAAAATCTCAAAATCGCCATCCTGGTCGGAGGAATAGGCCAGGAAGCGGCCATCAGGCGACCAGCGCGGGCGCACCGCCCGGCCCAGCGTATCCACGATCAACAGCGGCTGCCCGCCGATCAACGACTGGATGTAGATGTCGATATCATCCGGGTTAGCAGGCGAATAGGCGTCGTAGGCGACCTGCTGGCCATTGGGCGAAATATCCGGGTTGCCCTCAATCAACAGGTTACCGTCGGCCGTCAGGAAGTCGCTCTGGCCACTGAGATCGATCAGCTTGAGATCAACCGTGCCGCCGGCAGGCCGCGCATCATGGACGTAAACGAGGCGCGTTGAATCGCCCCAGGTTGGCGCAACACTGTTGACCGTCCCATTGGTCAGGCGGACAAGGGCGGGTTGCGCCGGCTGGCCATCAGGCGGCGGCGGGGCATCCAGCAAATTGAGCGATAGGATGTAGATATCGTTGTTGGTGCGGCCCGGTTCGCGAGCCGTGAAAGCGATCCGCGTACCATCCGGGGAAAAGCTGCCGTAATCCTGCTTCTGCAGGATGGCGCTACCGATCAACTGGGAAAGGAGCTGCGGCGGGCGCGAGCCATCCAGATAGGCGATCTCCAGGCCCTGCTCACGCGTCCCGACGGAGAAGCGGGTGTAGATCAGCCGATCGCCCAGCGGAGACATATCCGGGGAGCCGCCGCGATCGTCATACAGCGTGCGCGGCGGGTTGCCATCGAGCGGAATCTCCACCACCGGGACGAAGCCTTCCCCGACGAAATCCGGGCCGGAAACGGCCAGCAACCGCCCGCCAACCAGGCCGGAACCGATCACCGTCGGCAGCGGCGTGGCTCCCGGCCCAGAAGCCAGAGTCGGGGAAGCCGCCGGAGTCCAGGTAGGCGGTAGCGTTGGGCGACCGGGGATAGGGGTAGGCGTCGGCGGGTTGGCGGTGGCGGCGGCGAAAGTCGCCTCGTTATCGCGGGCGATCTGGTCGCGCGTCGCCTGCATGGCGGCCAGTGTGGCCTGGGATTGCTGGGCGGCCAGGGCATTGTTGCTGATGATGATCGCCGCCAGTACGATGATAGCCAGGACCAGCACGCCCAGACCGCCGGCGATCAGGATCAGGGTGCGGCGGCTGACGCCCGGTATCAGGTCCCGGCGGTCGTCTTCCCCTTCATCGTCGCCAAACAGATCGTCAACATGGGTTTGCAGTCGTTTCAGAATCTGGCGGGCGCGCTCATTGTGGGGGTTGATCGCCAGCACCTTTTTGAGCGCCCGGATGCGTTCCTGATCGGTCTCCATGACCGCGGCCAGCCAGTACCAGGCTTTCTCGTGATTGGGATCGCGGGCGATAACCTGTTCAAACAGCGCACGGGCGCGCGCCCGATCGCCTTCGCGGGCGGCGCTCATCCCATCGCGCAGGAGCTGCTCAAGGCTGGGCTGTTCGCTCATGGGTTGCCCCCTTCTCCGGTCGACCTCGACCTGCCGCCGATAATCGCCTGTATTGTAATCCTGCCTCCGGGGCGGGCAAGCCGGCTCAGCCCGGCCTCAGCGCCGGAAGGCCCCCGGCAGCCAGGCCGCCTCAATCGCGTCTTCCGCGCCGGATGTCACCGGCAGGACAGCACCACTGTAAGGATCAATCAGGTACAGGCGGAAGTTGGCGCTGGCGCGGTTGGAACTGAAGACAATCCAGCGCCCATCAGGACTCCAGGCCGGGTCGCGATCCTCAGCGCTGTCATTGCGGGTCAGCAACCGCTCGTTGGAGCCATCGGCGTTCATCAGGTACAGATCGGCGTCACGATCGCGGTCAGAGACAAATACGATCTGCTGCCCATCTGGCGACCAGGCCGGCGCGTAACTGCTGCCCTGTGAATCGGTCAGCCGGACGACATCCGTCCCATCAGGACGCATCCGGTACAGCTCGGTCTGGCCGCGGCCATCGCGGTCGGAGACAAAGACGATCGTCTGTCCATCGGGCGACCAGACCGGGTCACGATCGATAATCCCGCTGTTATCGGTCAGGCGAGCCAGGCTGGTGCCCTCCACATTGGTCAGGTAAACATCTTCCTCACCATTCACCCTGGCGCTGAAGACAATGCGGTAGCCATCCGGCGACCATGAGGGCGAGCTAACCCGTTCGGCGTTGCGCAGGTCGGTGAGCGCCACTGGCGTAGCCGCGCTTCCCACACCCTGCCCCGGCTCAGGGGTCGGCGTAGCCGTCCGGCGACCCTCCGGCGGCCCCGGCAGCAGCAGGGCGGCGATCTGGCGCTCCCCCTCAATGGTGGTGACATACACCAGATGGCGGCCACCCGGCCCCGGCGCAGGGGCGCGGTCATCGCCTGTTCCATCGGTCAGGGCAGCCAGGTCGGCGCCGTCGCCCCGCACGGTGGCCAGCCGGTAAGTTGCCGCGCCGGAGACGCGCTGGCTAAAGACCAGGCTGTAGCTGCCCGGTGCAGGCGGCAGAGGGGAGGGCGTGGCGCTGGGGAGCGGGCTGGGCGTGTGGGAAGGCGTCCAGGTGATCGGCAGGAATGTAGGCCGGGGCGGGCCGGTGACGATGACAATCGGGGCGTAAGTCGGCGTCGCCGTAGCCAGCAGAGCCAGACGGGTGGCAAAAGCGGGCGTCGGCGTGGCGGCGCTCAGCCAGGCCGCCAGATCGCCGGGCAGCGCCGTCGCCAGCACAATCCCCATGGCCGCCACCAGCAGAATCACCGCGCCGACGAACCACGGCCAGCGCGGGGCGCGCCGCGCTACAGCCGGGACATAATAGCGGACCAGTTCCGGCTCTCTGGCCTCTTCTTCCGGCGCTACTTCCTCGATCGGGACAACCTCTTCCAGAAAAGGCGCTGCTGGAGTGATCTCAGCTGCGGCCCGTTCAGCCCGTGCGGCGACGATCAGGTCGCGGATCAGGGCGGCGTTCTGCTCCTCCTGCGTGAGTTCCGGCTCAGGCTCCGGCGCCGCCGGACGCTCCAGAACAGGCTGAAAATCGGCCTCGGTGATCGCTTCGTCAGAGCCAATGCGCCGGGCAATATCCTGCGCTTCCTCCGCTTTGCGCCGGGCGCGCGGCCCGCCCAGCCGGTTGAGCGCCTCGCGGGCTTCGCGGTTGGCGGGGTTGATCTCCAGGGCGATCTCCAGCGCCTCGCGCCGCTCGGCATTGGTAGCGACCACAGCCGCCATCCACAGCCAGGCGGTCTCATTGTACGGATCGGCGGTGACGATCTCCTCCAGGATAGCCCGCGCCGCAGCGCGCTGGCCGGTGCGGGCCAGCGCAATACCTTCCTGAAGACGCCTGTCCAGTTCCGGGTTGCTGCTCACGGCCTGTCCTCACAGGGTAATGGGCGACCGCGCGGGCCGGACCGCCCGGCAGGATCGCGCCTGAGACTGGAATCGGGCATGGATGCTGGACCTACGCCACAGCGATGAGCAGCAGCACCGCAGCAACCACCACCAGCACAACAACCAGAATGGCCAGCACGCCGAAAAACAGCGTCCGCCTGGCCCGGGCTTTTTCCATGCGGGCGATGCGCTCAAGCTCGTCGCGGGCGGCCCTGTTGCGAGGGTTGATCTTCAGGACACGCTGCAGGTACTGGCGGCGTTCCCCTTTCTTTTTAGACAGGGCTGCCATCCACAGCAGGGCACGCTCATTACGCGGGTCCTGAGCCAGAACCTGCTGGAACATCACCCGCGCACCCTGAGGATTCTGCTTGCTGGTCTGGATGGCCAGCTGCAACAACTCTTCGCGGTTTAGCCCGCGCGATTCCTCATCATCTATCGCTCGTCTGACCATAACTACATTCACCCATCTGGTACAGGACACCCCCTCGCAATACTGCTTTCGATTATATAGCGAGTCAGGCAGGCGGAGAAACCGTCCTGCAGGGGCCAGGCGACAGGAAACCGCGAGGCCGGATAGCCAGAAAGCCAGGGCAAGATGAACGATACCGCGATCCTTTCCGCGACGATCTCCTGCCTTCCTGGCTTCCTGCCCCTTTTTCCGCTAACCAACCTTGCCCGTATTCTGGTCAAATGGCTCTTTGAAGCCATCCGAGTATAATGAGCATAGTCCGCGTGCCCTCAGGCTTTCTGTGGAGTATAAGGAGCCGACGCCGTGCGCCGCTTGTCGCCATACCTGATCATAGCGCTGCTGGTCAGCGCGCCGTTCATCACGGCGACGCTGGCTGATGTCCATGCCGGCCCGCCCCGGCAGGGCGAGGGGGAACAGCCGATCACGCCGGAAACCGACTTCGGCGCGTTTGTGCTGAACATCCGGCTGGACCTGGAGCTACTGGCTGACGAAGTCAACGGCCCGCGCGTACGCCCGGCTGGCTGGAATGGCAATGCCGACCCGGCCAGCGCCTCCATCCTTAGCGATATCTGGGTGGATCTGGAAGCGCAGGCCGATGAGGTGTTTGAGAAGCCCGGCGTCCGTCCGCCGGACTGGGCTGGCGTGGCGACCACCACCCCGGTGCGCATCGCCCGCAACCTGCGCCACGACCTGGAACTGCTGGCCGATACCGCCTTTGGCGCCCGCCAGCGACCGGAAGACTGGAACGGCGCGCTGCCGATCTATTCCTGCGATATTGCCACGCAGAACCTGGTCGAGTTCGTCACCCGCACCTTTGAGTTCACCCCGGTCACCCTGCCCTCTGTGCTGGATTACTGCCAGGCTATCGCCGGGGAGGCCCAGGATCGTCTGGCCGGGCAGGGCATCACCCTGGTCGAAGGTGACATCCCCCTTCTGCTCTCCAACCTCCGCGGCGATCTGGAACGGCTGGCTGATGAACTGCTGGGCCTGGACGCTCGCCCGCAGGGCTGGCGGCGTACCCTGACCACCGAAACCAACCAGATGGCCACCGATCTGCTCAACGATCTGGAATTGCTGGCCACTGACCGCTTTGGCCTGAACAACCGCCCACCCAACTGGATCGGCAGCCTGGGGCGCAGCCCCGGCCTGTACGTGCGCAATCTGCGCCACGACCTGGAACTGCTGGCCGACCTGACCCTGGTAGGCCGCGAAGATCACCTGATCAACGGCCGCCCGGAAGGCTGGTCCGGGACGCAGGGTTTCGGCGATGAACTGACCTTTTGCCCGGCTGCCGTGCAGGGGCTGACCCTGCTCATGCAGCAGTACTACGGCTACACCATCCCCCAGATCACGGCGGAAACCACAGAGCAGTATTGCCGCACCCTGGCCGCCAGTGTCAACGCCTATGCGGAGACTGACCCCGAACGGGCCACGTTTGAGCAACTGGCCGGGCTGGTTGGCGCTTCCGGGAGGCCGCTGGCTGAATCAGATTACGCTTTCGCCTATCTGGATGTAGCCGCCCTGCAGTACATGGGCATCATGCCGCGCGGCGTGCCCTTTGAGGCGTGGTACCGCAACTATGGCGAGAGCAAGATGATGTATGTCGTCGGGGAAAACTTCGCCCTGTACGTCTCCCAGGAGTGGACAACCCTGCCGGAAGAAGTCTTTTACCGGCTGCCGACGCTGCACGGCGTGATCCCGGAGACGTATTGCTTCGCCGAGTGGTGCTCCGGCCCCGGCCCGACGCCCACGCCGACCGGCATTGCCGTCACGCCAACGCCCGGCGCAGCACCCGGCCAGCCACCGCCCGGCATCGAAGGGCTGCAGCTGGTGCAGTGGAACCAGGTTAACGTCTACTACGACCAGGACCGTCCGGAAACCAACACGGTGCTCGTCCGGCTGGAGCTGTGCGCTATCGTCGGCCAGGGCTGCGAGCCAGTGCAGAACGTCTTCACCACCGCCGGTGTCCCGCTGCCGATCATCACCGTGATCGGGCCGTACCCGGTCTTTGAGCTGCCCTACGGCTACAGCAACAGCTTCATCCTGACCAGCGCCTCGTACTATGCCAACGAGATCTGGGTCAGCGATCCGACGCTGCGGGGCATCACAACCGGCCAGTAGTACCAGGCCTCACAAACCTGAATCCATCAAACGAGGGGAGCCGCATAGCTCCCCTCGACGTTTATCCTTGTGTGCAGCCAGACACCACAACGCAGCTCGAATTCGGAAGAAACTACCTTACGGGCGCTACTTGCGCTGGCCCGGCGCATTCTCGCGATTACCAGGAGCGTCACCACTGTGCCCAGGGTTGGCCGTGCTGGGCGGCGGAGCGCCCTCGCACTGCGCCCGCCAGCCAGCCGCCGGTGCGTTATCCGGAGGCGGATTGCTGCAATCGTAAGTCGGGGTCAGGCCAGGGCGCGGCCCGGTCGCCGGGCGAGAAGTCGGTGTTGGGGTTGGCGATGCAGCTTCCGGCGCAACCTGGCCAGCGTCAGGCGTCGAGGCGGGCACTACTGTCGTCGGCGAGGGAATCGCCGAAGGCGTCGCTGTTGGCGTCGCCGTTGGCGTCAATGTTACTGTCATCGTCGGCGATGGTGATGGCGTAACTGTAGCGGTTGGAGCGGCTGCCTGGTTGCTGATTTGCGGCAGCAGGAACACAGCCAGCGCCAGCATCAGCGCCGCTGCCGCAGCCAGCGGCCAGCTGATCCGCGCCGGGCGGGCCACCCGTTGCGGGGCGGGAGGCATCTGCCGCGCCGCCGCCATAATCCGCGCCAGCATACGCGCCTCGGCCTCCGCGGACAGGCGGGGATGCGGTGCGCTGGCCAGCCGCCGGGCAGCCGCCACCAGCGGATCGTCTTCAGCCGGTGGAGCCTGGTGCCCCCCGGCCAGCATCCGATCCAGCTGATCGGCCAGACTGTCAGGATCATGACGAGGGATCGTCATCGTCGCCTCGCAAATAGTGGCGCTCTTTGTGGGCCAGGCCCAGCAACCCGGCCAGGCGGTTCAGCGCCCGGTACTGCAGCGTCTTGATCGCGTTCTCACTTTTGCCCAGGATGGCCGCAACCTCCCGGTGGCTCTTACGCTCCACAAAGCGTAGCAGCAGGATTGTCTGCTGCTCCTCCGACAAGCGCCCCAGCGCCCGCTTCAGCGCGGCGATCTCGTGGCGCTCCTCCAGCCGATCTTCCGGCAGGGGCGCCTCATCCGGCAGGCTCTCGAACAACTCGGTCTGGCCATGACGGCCAGCCCGGCGGTAGAAATCGGCCACCCGCGCTGCTGCAATACGGTACAACCAGGCCTCAAAGGGGACCCCTTCTGACCGGTAAGCTGGCAACCCTTCCACCATGCGCAGGAAGACCTCCGCCGTCAGGTCTTCCGCGTCCGCCTCCGTCGGGACACGGTAGGCGATGTAACGGAAGATCGCCGGCGCATGGAGGCTGTAAAGGGCCGCCACGGCTTCTGTATCGCCCCTGCGGGCGCGCTCGACAAGCATCTCCAGGTCAGCAGGCTTCATACCCGGTATTATGTGTCATAAAGCCTGCATTGCCAAAGGCGGGCTTGCCAAGCACAGGTTAAGGTTCCGGTATACAATGCACGTGCACTGCCGCTGCCGCAATCATCGCTGCCGGTCATCATCACTCCTTATACCGGTGAAACAGGGGCAATGTCACAGCGAGAATAGTCCTGATTTCCTATGTGACATTGCCCGGCCCGGTGCGGTTTAGTGGGTGCAAGCGTTCGATTCGCATCCAGTGAAATCAGGGAGAGACAAAACCCATGCGCAAGAATATCCACTGGCTACTGGTAGGCGCCGCCGCCCTGTTGCTGGCGGGCCTGTTCGCCCTGCCGGCGGTCGCTCAGGGGGATTTCCCCGTTGGTGTCGAAGTGCTGGCCGTGGTAGACGCGGTAACCGTTGTTGATCCAACGACCACCACCATCGACGTGCATCTCTACAGCGACCCGACCGTCGTCGGCACGTTTGCGCTTGATCCGGCGGTGACCCCGCCTGCCGTTGGCGCGGTCATCCTGATGACCCTCGATGTGGATACCACCGTGGTCACCACCGTTGTGGATGTGACCGGTGACGTGGATCAGGATGGCATCGAAGATGCCCTGGACTCCTGCCCGCTCGTCCCCGATCTGGGTGTTGACGAAGACGCGGACGGCGTCGATGACGCCTGCGATCCAGACTTCCTGGATGGCGACCTGGACGGCGTGGTGGACTCGGCGGATAACTGTCCGCTGGTTGCCAACCCCGGCCAGGAAGATACTGACGGCGACGGTGTCGGCGACGCCTGCGAGGGCGAAGGCGAAGTCACCAGTTGCCTGGCGGAAGGTCATCCAGTGGCGACGGCCATCGCCGAAGCTTTTGGCCTGAATTACCATACTGTTGGCGCCTGGGCCTGCGAAGGCTACGGCTATGGCGAGATCGCTCGCGCTCTGCTGATCGCAGCGGAAAGCGGCTACGGCGATACCCTGCCGCAGGACCTGCTGGATCGCTTCGCGGCAGGCGAGGGCTGGGGCCAGATCATGAAGGACTTCGATATCAGCCCGAGCCAGTTCTCGCTGGGGCGCATCGTCAGTGGCCGCTATGAAGGCCCGATGACCATGGCGCAGTACCAGGAGCAGATTCAGGTACAGGAACAGACACAAAATCGCCCCGGCAACAGCGGCAACGCCCCCGGCCACAGCAATGACGATTGCCCCGGCAATAGCTGCAACGCCCCCGGCCATAGCGATGAGCGCCCCGGCAATAGCGCCAACGCCCCTGGCCAGATCAAGAAGGGTGGCGGCTAAACCGAACGGCTTCATCCTTACGAACAGCGTGGGGCGGGCCTGTGCAGCCCGCCCCATCTGTTTCTGCATCTTCTGTCCGTCCGCGCGCCGGGCCTATGGCGCGCCGATGACGCCCCAGCCCCGGCCCTGCGCTTCCAGTCGCAGCACACTGCCATCGGCGCTGCGCAGGTAGATCGTCTTCGCCTGGCCTTCAGTGGCCGTCTGCAGCGCCCCTTCGTAGGTCACTTCCGGCTGCAAACCCAGGGCCAGCCGGTTACGGACCGGGTCACTGCCACGCCAGATCACACCCAGGATACGCACCGGCTGGTAACGCCCTGGCGGGGGCACGAAGTTGGTGTCTTCGTCGGGCGTCTGCCCGCCCACATAGCGATTCTGGAAGGCCGTCCAGGCCGGGGTGCGGCCATCGGAAAACAGGACGTAAACCTGGTCTTCCGCTTCCACGTAAATCATCCGTCCGCCTTCAAACATCTGCTCGATGTGTGTGCTTTCCACAACGGCGGCGTCAGGACACTCCACCGGCTCCGGCGCAAAGAACCAGCTGTAGGCACATAGCAATGGCACGCTCAACAGTTGTTCGACATAGAACTGGCCATTATCCACGGTGAGCAGGAAATCCGCCGTACCCCGGTCGCGACGGTTGGTCTGCACGGTCAGCGAGCCGCTCGGTTCGACATTCCAGAGCTGGTTGCGCTGGCCGAGCGCGTCCAGCCGGTAGATGGCGGCGCGGTCCGCCCCCCGGATCGACCAGAACAGGGTGACCTGATCGCCGGGGTAGACATAGGCCGGATCAGCCGTGAAGTATTCGATGCGCGGCGCATTGGGGTTCGGGCGTGGCGTGGGCGTCTGCCGGATAGGTTCCGGCGTGCGCGTCGGGCCGATGATCGAGGTCGGGCTGGGGCCGCCGGTAGCTGTCAGGGCATGCGTTGGGACCGGAGTATCGGAAGGGGGGAGAGTCGGCGATGGCTGGCGTGTAGGCGTGACCGTCGGCGTCAACACGGCAGTCGGCAACACCGGATCGACAACCCCACCACAGGCCGCCAGAGACAGGACGATCAGGGATAGCACTGCCAGATTCAGTCGCTTCATGGATGGTCACCCAGCCCCGCAATCGCACCGGAAATCGCCGCCACAGACGCCTGCATCCCTGCTTTTGACCCTGCTTGACAAGGGTTTGGCGCTGTGCTACAGTACCGCAAGCTAAGCTTTCTGCAAGATCAACGCATGGTTTGAAGGATCCTGCATGGTCCCCAGTACCCGGCCTGCAATCCATGCGGCATTGCTCTAGGCGCACAGGCCGGGAAAGGCATACAGGCGATCTGTGGGCCTATTATACATTCAGCCCCCGGCCCGGATCGAACCGCCGGCTGGCGGTGGCAGGGTGATCCCGGCGGGTAACCGCCGGAGCTGAGGAGAGCGCACCTTTGGGCAAGACACGCACCGAACAACTGGCAGAACGTCTGCGTGAGCTGCAGGCCAGCTCCGCCGATGTCGAAGCAGCGGCAATTGTCAGCGTCGATGGCCTGAGCATGGCCTCTTCCCTGCCTGCCAACATCGAGGAAGACCGCGTTTCGGCGATGTCGGCGGCGATGATCTCCCTGGGAGAGCGGATCGCCAGCGAGCTACGGCGCGGCAAGCTGGATCAGGTCTACGTCAAAGGCGAGCGCGGCTACGTGCTGCTGCAGGCCATAGGCGAGGAAGCCGTGCTGACCGTCCTGGCCCGCCAGCAGGCCAAGCTGGGCCTGATCTTCCTGGATATGAACCGCGCTGTCAGCGAACTGGAAAAGCTGGTCTAGGAGCACCCCGGTCAACGCACCCAGGTAGCTATACGGCCTGAGCGGGTCTGGCCGGCGGCTCCGGCGCTTTCAGGTGCGGATCCGCCCACCGCCGCTGCCATCCTGAGCGTGACCATCTTGGCGACTTTTGAGTGAAGGAGGCTGGCGTGCCGATTGATAAGAAGAGCGGCCTGTATTACCCGAACAAGATCGCCCGCATCTACATCGAAGCGATGGAAGATGTCATGGGGGTCAACGGGTTGAATGCGGTGCTGAACCTGGCCGGCCTGGGTCAATACATTGGCAATTATCCCCCGGACAACCTCAACAGAGAGTTCGATTTCGCCGAATTTACCGCGCTCAATGCCGGACTGGAAGAGATGTACGGCCCCCGCGGCGGGCGCGGTCTGGCCCTGCGGGCAGGGCGCGCCTGCTTCAGCCAGGGCCTCAAGAACTTCGGCGCGCTGGCCGGTGTCGGCGACATGGCTTTCAAGGTGCTCCCTCTGCAGGCCAAGCTCAAGATGGGCCTGCCAGCCATGGCCGCCATCTTCAGCCAGTTCAGCGACCAGAAAAGCGACGTGGAAGAGTACGACGATCACTTTAAGTACTACATCCGCGATGTCTGCCCTGTCTGCTTCAACCGCACCACCGACAAACCGCTGTGCCATGCCGCGGTCGGCCTGCTGCAGGAAGGGCTGCGCTGGGTGAGCGGTGGCCACGAGTTCCGCGTTTACGAAAGCGACTGCATCGCCAAAGGCGATCAACACTGCGTCTTCGTCATCTACAAAGAGCCAATTACCTAGCTCTTCGCCCGCACGCGCCCCCGGCCATGACTCTGCCGGGGGCTGCTGCTCCCCCCTGCCCCGACTCATCGCTGGCCCGCCATCCCCGGCCCAGCAGGAGAGCGGCACCGGTGGCCGACAAATTGCAGATCCTGATCGTCGAGGATGATCACGACCTGGCCGACATGCTAACGGCCTACCTGGATGTGCAGGGCTACACCGTCCTGACCGCTTCCCAGGGGGAGCAGGCCCTGACGCTAGCCGCCCGCCACGATCCCGATCTGGTCATCCTGGACATCCACCTGCCCGATATCGACGGCTACGAGGTTTGCCGCCGCCTGCGCTCTCACCACCCCACACAGGACACCCCGATCATCTTCCTGACAGAGAAGCGTGACCGTGTGGACAGGCTGCAGGGCCTGGAATTGGGAGTAGTCGATTACATTACCAAGCCCTTTGATATCCAGGAACTGCGTCTGCGCATCCGCAACACGTTACGCCGCGCCGCCCAGCGGCCATCGCTCAACCGCGTCACCGGCCTGCCGGAAGGCGCAGTGGTGGATGAACAGCTGGCCGCGCTGCTGCCACAACGCGGCTGGGGCGTTCTATGCATCACCCTGGGCGGGCTGGAAGACTTCCGCGAACGCTACGGCTTTGTGACCGCCGATGATGCGCTGCGTGCTGTCAGCCTGATGGTGCGTAATGCGGTGCAGGAAGGCGGCGCGGAGACCGACTTCGTCGGGCATCTGGGGCCATCCGATCTGGTGATCGTGGTCGATGCGGGGCGGCTGGCCGGCCTGCGCACCCGGATCGAGGCCCGGCTCCTGGAGACTCTGCCCTACTTTTACCCGCTGGCCGAGCGCCAGCAGACCAGCCTGACCCTCCAGAGTGGCGTCCTGCCGCCCGGCGCAGGCCCCTTCGCGGATGTTGCCGCCCTCAAGAAAGCTATCCTGCTGGCGCGGCGACCGCTGAGCCGCCCGCCGCAGAGCCGCTAGACCACCACACGGGGGTACAGCCGTGCCCCGATCAGCACCAACAGAATCGCTACGGCCAGCAGCACAACAAAATCCAGCGCCAGGCTGGCCGTGACCGGCTGGCCAAGCATCAGCGTGCGCAGCACATCCACCTCATAGGAGAGCGGGTTGATTGTGGCCAGCACCTTGAGCCAGTCGGGCATGATGCTGATCGGGTAAATGGCGTTGCTGGCAAAGAACAGCGGCATCGTCAACAACTGGCCGATGCCCATGAAGCGCTCGCGTGTCTTGACCAGACAGGCAATGATCAGCGAGAAGGTGGAAAAAGCCGCCGCCCCCAGCACGATCGCCACCAGCACGCCCAGCAGAGCCAGCGGATGCCAGTGCAGCCGCACGCCGATCAGCAGGGCCAGCAGGTAGATGATGACCGCCTGGGTCAGTGCGCGCACACCCGCCGAGAGCGCCTTGCCCAGCACCAGCGCCGTGCGTGGGGTCGGGCTGACCAAGAACTTGTGCACGATCCCCAGGTCGCGCTCCCAGATGACCGTGATCCCGCTGAAGATGGCGATAAACAGCACACTCTGGGCCAGGATGCCCGGCGCCATGAAGTCGATGTAGCGCACATCTCCGGTCGGGATGGCCCGTGTCCGCTCGAACACCTGCCCGAACACCAACAGCCACAGCGCCGGTTGCACCGCCCGTGTGAACAGTTCGGTCGGGTCGTGGCGTAGCTTGCGCGCTTCCAGTTCGGCGATGACCAGCGTCTTCCGCACAAAGCCGCTGACAGCGCCCAGCGCGTTGCCGGGCTGCAGGGCAACCGGACTATCCCAGCCGGCGCGCGGTGCGTCGTGTTCGTGAAGTGTCACGGTAAGTGCCTCCCGAATCCAGGCTACTGCCGGAATAGTAGATAAACACATCGTCCAGGGTGGCCCCATTGCCGCCGATCGACGCCTTGAGTTCCGCCGGCGTGCCGGAAGCCACCACATTGCCCAGGTGCATAATCGCGATCCGGTCGCACAGGGCGTCGGCCTCCTCCATCAGATGGGTGGTCAGGAGGATAGTCGTGCGGTGCTCCGCACTGTAGCGGCGTACCAGCTCCCACACAGCGCGGCGCGCGCCGGGGTCCAGACCGACGGTTGGCTCGTCCAGGAACAACACACGCGGACGATGCAGCATCGACTGGGCGAACTCCAGCCGCCGGATCATACCGCCGGAGTAGGTGCGCACCAGCTTGTCGGCGGCTTCCTCCAGGCCCATGAAGGCCAGCGCATCGCGGACACGCTGCTCACGCTCCTGGCGGGGGATGTCGTACAGCTTGGCCATGATCAGCAGGTTCTCATAGCCGGTCAGGGTGCCATCGGCAGAAAGCATCTGCGGCACGTAACCGATCAGGCGGCGAACCTGCCCGGCGTCCCGCGTGACGCTGTAACCGGCGATCCAGGCGTCGCCGGAGGTGGGCGGGAGCAAGGTGGTCATCATCTTGATCGCCGTGCTCTTGCCCGCACCATTCGGCCCCAGCAGGCCAAAGATCTGGCCCTCCTCCACCGCCAGCGTCAGCGCGTTCACAGCAACCAACCGGTCAAAGCGGCGGGTCAGGGCATGCGTTTCCAGAATGGGGGTCATTGTGTTTCCTGGGCTTCTGTCTCCGTGATGAATATCCGGCGCAGGATCGTCATGGCCTGCACGACAACGGCGCATTCCTCCGCTGGCAGCATCGCCAGGTCCTCCAGCAGACGCGCCCGCGTGAACCGCACAGCCTCCTGCAGGGTCGCCCGCCCGGCTTCCGTCAGGGCCAGGGTGACGCGCCGCCGGTCATCAGCGGCGCTCTGGCGGATCACCAGACCGCGCGCCACCAGCCGGTCAACCAGCTTGGAGACCGAGGGCAGGCTCAGGCCCAGATGCTCGGCCACGTCCGAGAGCGACGCGCCGGGCCGCCGGCTGATATGCAGCAGGGCGCGAAACTGCGGGACGGAGAGATCAGGCGCGCGGTGACGGCGCATCTCCGCGCGGATCACGCGCATGATCAGCGGGACGGTATCCATCACCTGCGCGGCGCAGGCTTCCACCAGCGGTAGATCGCTTTCATTCTCTAATGGTTTCATAATCTAAGTATATCACGACAACCGTCAACGGACAAGGGAGAAGGAAAACCAGCTAGCCATGAAATCGGGGCAACACGGCGAGCGGCGAACTGCGAAAAGGGCGGGAGCCATCCGCCCCCGCCCCTGCTCCGTAGTTCAGGTCTGCCTGTCCAGCGGCTCAGTAGACCGGCTCCATCGACAGGTTGTACTGCACCGCCCAGTCCGGGATAGTCACCGCTTCCGGCCCGGCGGCCAACACTTCGGCCAGCGCGTCGCACAGGCCATCGATCTCGGCTTCGGTATTGTAGAAGCCGCAGGAAACACGCACGCAGTAAGGCGCATGGCTGATGCTGCGGATGATGAAGCCGCGCCGATCCAGTTCGGCCACCAGCCCGGCCATCTGCGCTGCCGACCAGCCCACCGGCAGGAAGTTGACCAGCGACGCCTGGCGTTTTTCCGGGGTGATCAGCCGCACGCCGGGCAGGCTGGCCAGCCGGCGGCGCGCATAGGCAGCGATATGGGCAATGCGGGCATAAGCCCATGCCGGCCCGACTTCCTCCTGGAACCAGCGCAGGCTGGCGCGCATCCCGGCCAGCACCGCCGGGTAGATCGTGCCCGTCTCGTAGCGGACGGCAGTCGGGGTCAGAGTGAAGTCGCCCCGCCAGTCGTGCGTCTGGATGGTGTTGAAGTTCGGGTAAGTCGGTTGCAGTTCGGCCATGCGGTCCGGGCGGATATACAGCGCTCCGACGCCTTCCGGCCCGCACAGCCACTTTTGCCCCGGCGCGGCATAGTAATCTACATTCAGCGCGGTCACATCGACGGGGAACACGCCCACCGACTGCGCCCCATCCACCAGCACCGGGACGCCACGGGCGTGAGCCAGGGCGATCACCTCCTCCAGCGGGAAGCGCGCCCCGGAGCTATAGGAGACGTGGCTGATCGAGAGCAGGCGCGTGCGTGGCGTCAGGATGGCGGCGATGGCCTCCAACGGCTCCTCTCCAACGCCCACATCGGCGATGTTGATCCTGACGCCATAACGTTGCTGAATAATGTACAGCGGGAAGAGACCGGCTTCGTGTTCAAGGTTGGTCGTGGCTACCTCATCGCCCGGTTGCCAGTTGAAGCCCAGCGTGACGATGTTCATGCCATCGGTGGTGTGATGAGTGAGGGCGACACCTTCCAGCGGGGCGTTGAGCAGGGCAGCAAACTCCCGGCGCAGCGCCTCTTTATCCTCCCGGATCGCCTGGATGTGGCTCATGATCGGGCGGCCATGGGCATGCTCAGCCTCGATGCTGGCCCGGATGGCCTCAGCAGCCACATCTGGCAGGGGGCCATACCAGCCCGCGTTGAGGAAGGCTTTATCCTGGACGGCGGGAAGCTGGGCGCGGATCCGGGTGAGTTTATCGGTCATCGTGGTTCGTCCTTCTGGTGGGCAAAAAGCGGCGGCGCTACAGCGCCGGTGGCGCGCAACAGAGCGGCAAAGTCATCGTCCGGCAGGTTATCTCCGGCGGGCGGCCATTCCCGGTGAAACGATTCCAGGCGGCGCAGAGCCTCTTCCACCCGCGCCAGGCCGCGCCGCCGCTTGAACAGGGCGTGCTGGGAGCGATGACACAGCATTGCGGCAATCTTGGCCTCCGCCCAGGGACTGATATCCAGCACCAGATGCGCGGTGCGGCTGGCATTCCACAGGTGATCCTCGACTCCCGGCACACTGGCCGCCACCGAATAGAATAGCGTCGCCGGGGCGTGCTCGCGGACAGCGGCCAGGACCGCCTGATAGATCAGACGGTGGGCCGGATGGCCGTATTCCCCATCAGGGCCATGCGCCAGGACAACACGCGCCCGGCAGCCAGCAATCAGATCGGCAACCCGGGCGGTCAATTCGTCGAAATCAGCGGCAAAGGGGCCAAGCTCGGCGTTCGGCCCGACGACCGGATCGACGTAGCCGAGCAATATGAGCGAAGTCACACCCAGCGCTTCCGCGGCGCAGCGCAACTCGGCCTCGCGAACCGGGCCGAGCGCAGCCTGATCGGGCACGACCGGCGGCTCGCCGCGCTCGCCGCCTTCGCCGCGGGTGGCGCAGGCGATATGCGTGGGCACACCGCAGGCGTGAAGCATGGCCAGCGTGCCGCCAGCCATGATCGTCTCGTCGTCCGGATGGGCAAAGACGCCCAGGACGCCAGTCAGGGGCTGTGTCACTGCCATCAGGCGGCTATCCGAAGTTGACATCCTGCAGGTCTATGGCCGGGCCATCCACGCAAACCAGCCGATCCTTCTCGCGGCAGGAGACAGCGCACCCCTGGCAGGCGCCGGTTCCGCACGGCATGGGCAGATCGAAGATACCCAGCACATACTGCCGGGGCACTTCCGCCCGCAACTCGTGGATTCTGGCCAGCAGGGCGGCATACTGCTGCTCGCGGTAGCGCGGATCGACGACGGCGATCACCTGGTCAGCCCAGCCGACCGTCGTGACCTGGTTCGGCCAGCCCTCCTCGATCGTCCCGGTCAGAATCTCCACCTCCGGCGGCAAAGCCTCCAGCGGGTATTCTGTCGCCGTGCCCCCCAGCACCAGGGTTACTTCGATCTGGCTGCGGATGGCCAGGCTGGCCAGCAAGACCAGCGGAGTCGGCGGGGTATCCTGGGCCAGGAGCAACAGGTTATGCAGGTTATGGCGCATCGGGAAGGGCGCGCCGACCGGCCCCAGCAGGGTGACGATCTGGCCCGGCATATAGTGATCGCGTGCCGGGCGCTCGATGGTGATGGTCAGGCCGTCCGTCGCTACCGGGATCCACTGCTCGGCCAGATAGGGGTCCCAGCCTTCTTCTGACAGGCGGGCCAGCAGAGCGTGGCCGGGCTTGAGCCGGGCCAGGCTGGCTTCTACCCCGATTTCAAGGCGTTGCAGAGTCGGCGAAATACGGCGGACGCGCTCAATCGTAGCCTGGGTCACTCGTGCGCTCATGGTGGGGAGCGTACATCTGATTGCCTGTTTCCGCAAGGAAAACGGTACTGTATCCTTTTCGGTTGAAATTCGTGGAATGGTTTTCATGTTCCTGCAACAGAATGAAGTCGCGTGTCATTTTGAGAGAAAATACACATGCGATTTGGTGCGTAGATGGGCAACCTTCAACC